>NZ_JBFBGS010000016.1:98145-171324 GCF_040684795.1 Kitasatospora sp. NPDC089797
CGGCCAGGCTGCCGCGTTCCAAGCGCACGTAGTAGTCGACGGACACCCCCGCCAGGTCGTGCGGCCCGGGCCGCACGGGCCGGTGGTCAGGCGGCGACGGCCTCGCGGGACTCCAGGGCCGCCTTGCGGGCCGCGGACTGCTCCTCGACCGACTTGTAGACGTTGGTGCTGGGCTGCGCGCCCATGCCGGCCATCGACATGGCCTTGCCGACGACGCCGCCCGCCAGGACGACCGCCAGACCGGCCCAGACCAGCAGCGGGGACGGCAGGATCATCGCGACGCCCGCGATGCCGAAGCCGACGAACGAGATGACGACGCCGGTCCAGGCGGCGGGGTTGTGGCCGTGCGCTGCTGCTGACATCGATGGTGCTCCTAGGCTCTCGGGGCCCGGCCGGGCCTGCGGGGCCGCCGGCGGGTCTGTCGGCTCCCATTGTGCCGGGCCACACACGGGCGGCCCAAAGCGGGTGGCAGGTCTATCGCGTCACACCCGCCGGCCGGCCCGGACCGCTCAGACCGCGGTCGGGTCCTCGCCCCGGTCCAGCGCCTTCCACAGGTCACCGGGCGTGTCGGCCTTCACCGGGGCCTTGCGGGTGGGCGCCTCGTAGCGGCTGCCCATGGCGGGCCAGCCGCGCCCGTACCGCAGGGTGATCAGCCCGGCCACGGCCAGCAGCAGCCCGCCGAGCACGGCGACCCACGGCCAGCCGGTGTGCGAGACCTCGGTGGCGGTCGAGCCGGCCAGCGCCAGCTTGCCGGAGGCCGCGGAGTCCAGGGCGGCGGTGTCCGAGGAGCCGGCCACCGCGGCGGCGGCCGCGCCCAGCCCGGCCAGCAGGGTCAGCGCGCCGACCGCGAGCCGGCCGACGCCGCGCACCGCGAACACCGCGACGGCCGCGGCCAGGCCCACCAGGGCCAGCCCGCCGGGCAGTTCGGAGATCTTGCCGCCGGTGACGGACACCTCCAGGGTGCCCGCCCGGCCCTCGGACCAGACCCGCCCGGCCGCGGTCAGCACCAGCACGGCGCTCAGCACGGTCAGCAGCAGCATCACGCCGAGGGTGCGGCGGCCGGCCCTGGCCGGAGCGGGGGCGGGAGCGGGGGTGGCGGGGGTCTGGTCTGCGGCGGTCACCCGTCCACTATCCCCCGGCTCACCCGCTACGCCGTACCCGGGGTGGGGAACCCGTCCGTCCGCAGCACCACCGTGCGCCCGCCCAGCGGCAGGAACAGGTCGTTGCCGAAGGGCACCCGCTCGGCCTCCCGGTACGACCCGCCGGGGGACGGCGCGGTGTGCACGGTGCAGCAGGCGGCCGCCGGGTCGACCACCACGTACAGCGGCACGCCGCTCTGCGCGCAGGCCCGCGCCCAGGCGTGGTCGCGGCCCGGGTGCGACACCTCCAGCACCGCCTCCAGGTCGGCGGCGGCGCAGCGGCCCCGGGCATCCCGGACGGCGTCCGCGGCGACCACCACCAGGTCCGGCGCGAGCGGCCCGTGCGCGGCCGGGAAGTCGACCAGGACGCGGGACAACACCCGCCCCCGGCTCCCGAGTTCGTCACTGAGCCGGACGGCGGCGGCGAGCACGACCTCCCAGCGCAGCTCGTCGTACGGCACCTCGGGCATCCCGGCCGCCTCCTCACGCCTCAGGACAGTTCCGGCCTCCGCAGCGTATTGGCGGTGGCGACGGCCCGCAGCACGGCGGCCGCCTTGTTGCGGCACTCGGTGTCCTCGCCGTGCGGGTCGGAGTCGGCGACCACGCCGGCGCCCGCCTGCACGTAGGCCGTGCCGTCGCGCAGCACCGCGGTGCGGATCGCGATCGCGGTGTCGGAGGCCCCGGCGAAGTCCAGGTAGCCGACGCAGCCGCCGTACAGACCGCGCCGGGTGGGCTCCAGTTCCTCGATGATCCGCATCGCCCGGGGCTTGGGCGCGCCGGACAGCGTCCCGGCCGGGAAGCAGGCGGTCAGCACGTCGAAGGCGCTCCGGCCGGGGGCGACCCGGCCGGTCACCGTCGAGACGATGTGCATCACGTGGCTGTAGCGCTCGATCTGCATGAAGTCGACCACCTCGACGGTGCCCGGCTCGCAGACCCGCCCCAGGTCGTTGCGGCCGAGGTCGACCAGCATCAGGTGCTCGGCCCGCTCCTTGGGATCGGCGAGCAGCTCGGCCGCCAGCGCCGCGTCCTCGTGCGGGGTGGCGCCGCGGTGCCGGGTGCCCGCGATCGGGTGCAGCATCGCCTCGCCGCCGGTGACCTTGACCAGCGCCTCCGGGCTGGAGCCGACCACGTCGAACCCGCCCTCGGCGCCGCCGTCCGGGCCGGGGAAGCGGAAGAGGTACATGTACGGGCTGGGGTTGGTGGTGCGCAGCACCCGGTAGACGTCCAGCGCGGAGGCCGGGCAGGGCGCCTCGAAGCGCTGCGAGGGCACCACCTGGAAGGCCTCGCCGGCCCGGATGCGCTCCTTGACCTCCTCCACCGCGGCCCGGTACGGCGCCCCGCCGAACGGCGAGTGCACCTCGCCGGGGCCGGCCGGGGTGAAGGTCGCCAGGCCCGGGTCGACCGGCTTGAGCAGGCCGGCCTCCATCGCGTCCAGACGGGCCACCGCGTCCGCGTGGGCCTCGTCCACGCCGCTGGCCAGGTCGTTGTGGTTGACGGCGTTGGCGATCAGCAGCACCGTGCCGTCCAGGTGGTCCAGCACCGCGAGGTCAGTGGCCAGCAGCATGGTCAGCTCGGGCAGGCCGAGGTCGTCCGGGTTGAGGTCGGGCAGCTTCTCCAGCCGCCGGACGACGTCGTACCCGAGGTAGCCGACCAGGCCGCCGGTCAGCGGCGGCAGGCCGTCGTCGGCGCGGCGCGGGGTGTGCAGCGCCTCCAGGGCGGCGCGCAGCACCTCCAGCGGGTCGCCGCCGGTCGGGATGCCGACCGGCGGGGTGCCCAGCCAGCGGGCGCCGCCGTCCGCGCCGACGGTCAGCACGGCGGCGCTGCGCACGCCCACGAAGGAGTAGCGCGACCAGGTGCCCTGCTCGGCGGACTCCAGCAGGAAGGTGCCGGGCCGCTCCTCGGCGAGGCTGCGGTAGAGGCCGATCGGGGTGAGGCCGTCCGCGAGGAGCCTGCGGGTGACGGGGATGACCCGGGTGTCGACGGCGAGCTTGCGGAAGGCTTCGAGGTCCATGCGGGGCGGCACCTTCTGGGGTCTGGAGTTCCGGGGGTCCGGACTTCTGGAGTTCTGGACTTCTGGACTTCTGGGCGGGGGGGGTGTCAGGACGCCGGGAACAGCACGTCGGCGTCGAAGCAGGTCCGGTCGCCGGTGTGGCAGGCCGCGCCGGTCTGGTCGACCTTCACCAGCAGGGTGTCGCCGTCGCAGTCCAGGGCCACCGACCTGACCGCCTGGACGTGGCCGGAGGTGTCCCCCTTCACCCAGTACTCGCGGCGGCTGCGGCTCCAGTAGGTGCACCGGCCGGTGGTGAGCGTGCGGTGCAGCGCCTCGTCGTCCATCCAGCCCAGCATCAGCACCTCGCCGGTGTCGTACTGCTGCGCGACGGCCGGGAGCAGCCCGTCCTCGGTGCGCTTGAGGCGGGCGGCGATCGCCGGGTCGAGAGCGGTGGTGCCGGGGGCGGCGGGTGTGGTGGACATGGGGCCATTGTGTCAGCCCGGCCGGGACGGCCCGTTCGGGGTCACTTCCGTCAACCGCCTGCCGACCGCCGCCCCGGTGGGCCATCCTCATGGCCATGACCTCCGAGCAGCAGCCGCCCGAAGCCGCCGCCTCCCGTCCGTCCCGGGGCCTGGTGACCGCCGTCGCCGCCGTCCTGGCCGTGCTGCTCGCGGTGGTGGCCACCGTGCTGCTCTGGCCGGAGGACGCCCCCGAGCCCGCCGCCGCCCCGCCCCCGCCGTCGGCGACCCCCACCCCCACCCCGACTCCCACCCCCACGCCCACCAAGCCGCAACCCCCGTACGCCTACTTCCCGGTGGGCACCTGCTTCGACCACCCCCAGCTGAGCCCCGTCATCACCAAGGCCGAACAGCGCCCCTGCACCGCCGACCACGACGGCGAGTCCGTCGCCACCCTCAAGCTCCCCGACAACCTCACCGGCGAACTCCCCATCGCCCTCGCCATGCGCGACGGCTGCAAGGACGCCGAAACCGCGGCCAAGACCCACCAGGCCGACGGAAAGCCCTACTACCCCCGCGAGTTCGGCCCCGCCCTCGTCAACTACAAGGAGGGCTGGCGCGACTACACCTGCACCCTCACCGCGAGCAACAAACAGGGCGGCCCCAAACTCACCGCCCAACTCCACCCCTGAGCCCCACCGGCCCTTCCCAGGAAGTCGACGCCGCCGACTTCCTGCGCCGGTGACGGCCCGGTGCCCCGAGCGGGTGCGGAGGCCTAGGCTGGCGGCATGTCGAACCATGCGCTCGCCGAACGTCACCGTCTCGCCGAACTGCTCCTCGCCGCGGGGCCGGAGGCGCCCACGCTGTGCGCCGGGTGGACGACCCGGGATCTGGCCGCCCATCTGGTGATCCGGGAGCGGCGGGCCGACGCGGCGCCCGGGATCCGGGTCGGGGCGCTGGCCGGGTGGACGAAGCGGGTGCAGGACGGCTACGCGGAGCGCCCGTACGAGGAGTTGGTGGGGCTGTTCCGGGCCGGGCCGCCGGTGCTCTCGCTGTTCGCGCTGCCCGGGGCGGACGAGGTGGCGAACACCGTCGAGTACTTCGTGCACGCCGAGGACGTCGCGCGGGCGGGCGAGGAGTGGACGGCGCAGCCGGTGCCGGCCGGGCGGGCCGAGGCGCTGTGGCGGCGGCTGCCGATGATCGCCCGCTTCGAGGCGGGCCGCCGCTCCCCGGTGCGGCTGGTGCTGGCCCGTCCGGACGGGCAGTCGCTGACGGTCGGTCCGGCCGGCTCCGCGACGGTGCGGGTCACCGGCGAGCCGGGCGAGCTGGTGCTGTTCGCGTTCGGCCGCGGGGCCCGGACCGCGCTGACGGTCGACGGCGCCGCGGACGCCGTCGAGGCCCTGCGGCACGCCCTGCCGCTGCCCGCGCAGTAGTCGTGTGGCGACGGCCCCTCCTCCCGGTCGGGGGCGGAGGGGCCGGTCGCGGGCGCGCGGGGGCTACCCGGTCGCGCCCGAGGAGACGACGGAGTAGCCGCCGGGGGTGCTCGCCGCCGAGACGGTGTAGTCCGACACGTCGCCGCAGGTGTAGATCCCGCTGCCCGGCTTGTCGGTGGCCTGGTGCGAGATCGGCTTGAACGCCACCGGCTTCCCGTCGGCCCGGACGCCGGTGTACGAGACCTTCACCGCCGGGATGTCCGCGCAGGTCTTGATGCCGGAGAACTTCTCGATGAACGCGTTCGCGGTGTCCCGGAAGCCCGCGTAGTCGGCCGGGACGCGCCAGGCCCCGATCGTCCGGACCGTTCCGGTCGTGTCGTCCTTGATCGTCCCGGTGTAGGACACGCCCGCGGTGTCGACCGTCTTCTTCGTCGCGATGGTGTACTTCCGGCCGACCTGGTACGCCAGGTCGTCGATCCCGCAGGTCACCCCGTTGCCGCCGTCCGCGCCGGACCGGCAGTTGGCGTTCAGGGGCGTCGCGCCCTTGCCGAAGAAGGAGAACCGCACCCCTGCCAGGCCGTTCGGGTGCGGTTGCAGCCCGGAGTAGTAGCCGGTGCCGCTGTCCTTCCCGAACAGGTAGTGCGCGTAGTAGATGTCGTCGGTGGCCGCCGGGGTCTCGACCTTGATCGAGTAGACGTACTCGGTCAAGTCCCCCGGCAGGCCGAAGTTGAAGTTGATGAAGTGCTGCGGGTTACCGGCGGTGATCGACGACGGGGCGTCGGCGTGCGCGGCGCCCGGTGGGACGGCGAGCACGAGGGCCAACGCCGCGGCGGCCGTGGCAGCGAGGCGGCCGCGCTGCTCGGAGCGGGTGCGGTGCGGGGCGCGTTTCGGGGAGCGGATGCGCATGGGCGGGCTCCGGTTCCTTCCGGTGGGGTACGGGGGCGACCACTGCCCTTCCCGCGGCCCGCTCCCGCGCCGACGCCCGGTCATCCGGATTCGCCCGGGCGGACGGCTCCGGGCCTTCCAACGGCGGCGCCGTCCGCCCCTCCCCGGAGCCCGGGGGCAGGTGGGTCAGCGCCGTCCGGCCGGCCCGGTGCCGCACTCCGGGTGGCGGACCAGCCACTCCCCCTCGCCGCCCGGCTCGGCCTCGGTGGCGCCGGCGAAGCCGTAGTGGATCGCCCCGCCGTCGCGGTCGCCCAGCCAGCGGGCGTCGGCGAGCTGGACCGAGAGGGCGGTCGGGCGGTGCGGGGCGGGCTGCTCCAGGACCAGTTCGTGGGCGGTCTCGCCGGGGCGGAAGGTCACCGTGGTCTCGGTGCCGGGCCGGCGGTGGAAGGTGCCGTCCGGGTCCGACCAGTACGCGGCGACCGTGACGGCGAGCGTGCCGTCCAGGCTGCCGGTGCCGGGCCGGACGTACTCCTCCTCGGGGATCCAGCGCGCGTGGTGGCGGAGCTCCTCGCCCGCCCTGCGCTCGTCCCAGCGCACCCAGTAGCCCGCGACCCGCTTGACCGTCATGCCCTCACGGACGGCCCGGACGGCGGTCCGCGCCGGGCCGACCGGGGCGCAGGCCCCGAGGGAGACCACCGTCACCTGCTCGTAGGTGATCCCGCCGTCGTCGGCGTACTGCTCCATCACCGGTGAACCACCTTGCCGGATAGTCGAGTTGGTGCGCGGCTGCGGCCGCGTGGAACGAGCGTAGGACGGCGGGGGCACCGCCCGGACGATTGCGCCGTTCCGGCCCCGGGCGCCCGCGCGCCCGGCTACCCTGCCCACCGTCAGACCGTCGGCCCGGCCGTCGACCCGGCCGACGGGCCGACCGTCAGACCGGCAGGGCGGCCGACGCGGCCTGCGCGGGCACGGCCGGCCGGGACGGCAGCCGGTCGAGTGCGATCCCGAAGTGCTCGCGGTAGGCGGCCAGCGCCTCGGCGTCGGCGAGCCGCAGCTCGTCGCGGGTGCCGTCGGGGGCGGTGCGGATGAGCCGGTCGCCGCTGAGGGTGGTGCGGCCGCCGTCCGCCGCCGGCAGGGTGCAGGTGGCCCCCCGGGCGAACGGGGACTGCGGCGAGGTGCTGTGCCACCAGCAGGTGGGGGCGAAGTCGGCCAGCGGATACGGGCGCGGGTCGATCCGGTACTGCGGCACACCGTCCATCAGGACGTCCAGCTCCCAGTGGGTGCCGCCGGGCCGGATCGTGAACGTGCCCTGCGGGTCGGCCTGTTCACCCCGCTCCTCCAGCCGCAGCGGGCGCAGGGCGAACCGGCCGAAGCCCACGTCGACCAGCCAGGGCCCGGCCGCATCGTCCCCATCGGCCCCATCGGCCGCCCCGTCTGCCCCGCCCGTCCCGACCCGCAGCGCGAGGTGGTCGAACGGCGGCCCGAGCCGCTCACCGTCGAAGACCCGGGCGGACAGCAGGCTCACCCGGTACCCCAGCGAGCGCAGCAACTCGGCGAAGGCGCCGTTGAGTTCGTAGCAGAACCCGCCGCGCCGACGGTCCACCACCTTGGCCACCAGCGCCGCCGGGTCCAGCACGACCGGCTCCCCGAGGTGGATGCTCAGGTTCTCGAACGGCACCGCCCGCAGGTGGGCGGACTGCAACCGCGCGAGGTTCGCCGCCGAGGGCGCCCCGGGCTCCGGCACCCCGATCCGTTCCAGGTACGCCGCCCGTACCGCCGGTGCCAGTGCCTCGTCCGCCCGCTCGTCGTCCATCCGCCCATTCCACCCCGGGGCGGCCGCGGCGGACCATCGGTCCTTGGACCTAGGCATCCACGGCCGGGGCCGCCCGGCCCGGGCCCGCCCAGCCGCGCCCCGGCTGCGGATGTCAGAGGCCGGGTGCAGACTCGCAGGTGGCCGGGGAGGGGCGTGTGCGCCCCCGACGGAACCGCTCCGGTCACTCTCCGTCGAAGGGGCACCACCTCATGATCACCACCGACTTCCCCATCGGCTCGCCCTGCTGGATCGACCTCGGCAGCCCGGACATCCCCGCCACCGCGGCGTTCTACGGCGCGGTCTTCGGCTGGACGTTCCAGGAGCTCCCGGAGGCGATGGGCTACGGCTTCCTCCAGCTGAACGGCCGCACGGTCGGGGCGATCGGCCCGCTCGACCCGGGCGACCGGTCCTCCTGGACGACGTACTTCCGCACCGCCGACGTGGAGGCCACCGCCCGGGCCGCCGAGCAGGCCGGCGGCACGGTGCTGGTCCCGCCCTCGGACGTCATGCAGGAGGGCCGGTTCGCCCAGCTCGCCGACCCGCAGGGCGCCCGGTTCGCGGCCTGGCAGGCCGGGGACACGGTCGGCCTGGACACCGTCTCCGAGGACGGCACGCTGGTCTGGGCCGAGCTGCACACCCGGGACCAGGACGGCGGATTCGCCTTCTACCGCGGCCTGTTCGGCTGGCGGGTGGAGAACTTCGAGCCGTCCCCGGGCATGGACTACCGGGTGCTCTCGACCGCCGCGGGCGACCAGCAGCAGGCCGCCTTCGGCGGCGTCGCCCCGACCATGCAGGACGACCAGCCGTCCGCCTGGACGCCGTACTTCGCCGCCGCCGACGTGGACGCGCTGGTGACCAGGGCGACGGCGGCCGGCGGCACGGTGCTGATGCCGGCCGCGGACGTACCGAACGTCGGCCGGATCGCCTGGCTGGCGGACCCGAACGGCGCCCCGTTCGCGCTGATCAAGGGCGAGCCGCAGGCGTCCTGACCCCCCGCGAGGGCCACCCGACGACGGCCGCCCGACGAGGAGCGCCGGACGAGGGACACCGGACGAGGGCCCGCTGCCCGCACGGCAGCGGGCAGCGGGCAGCAGACCCTCGTCACGCAGCGTCACCGCACCGGGTGCCCGGCCTCCCGCAGCGCGTTCTTGACCTCGCCGATCCGCAGGTCCCCGAAGTGGAAGACGCTGGCGGCCAGCACCGCGTCCGCGCCCGCCTCCACGGCCGGCGCGAAGTCGGCGAGCCGCCCCGCCCCGCCGGAGGCGATCACCGGCACCGAGACGGCCTTGCGCACCGCCCGGATCATCTCCAGGTCGTAGCCGTCCTTGGTGCCGTCCGCGTCCATCGAGTTGAGCAGGATCTCCCCCGCGCCCAGCTCGGCCGCCCGGCCCGCCCACTCGACCGCATCCAGGCCGGTTCCCTGGCGCCCGCCGTGGGTGGTGACCTCGTACCCGGAGGGGGTCTCGACGCCGTCCGGGCAGCGCCGGGCGTCCACCGACAGCACCAGCACCTGGCGCCCGAACCGCTGGGCGATCTCGCGGACCAGCTCCGGTCGGGCGATGGCGGCGGTGTTGACGCCGACCTTGTCGGCGCCGGCCCGCAGCAGCTTGTCGACGTCCTCGACGGCCCGGATGCCGCCGCCGACGGTGAGCGGGATGAACACCTGCTCGGCGGTGCGGCGGACCACGTCGTAGGTGGTCTCGCGGTCGCCGGAGGAGGCGGTGATGTCGAGGAAGGTCAGCTCGTCGGCGCCCTCGGCGTCGTAGAGCTTGGCCATCTCGACCGGGTCGCCGGCGTCGCGCAGGTTCTGGAAGTTGACGCCCTTGACCACCCGCCCGGCGTCCACGTCCAGGCAGGGGATGACACGTACTGCGAGGGTCACGGCTGTTGGCCTTCCGAAGTGCTGGCGAACCCGGCCCGGTGGGCGTCGACCTCGACCTCGACGAGCAGGCGGGAGTCGACCAGGCTCTCGACCACCACCAGGGTGGCCACCGGGCGTACGGAGTCGAAGAGTTCGCGGTGGGCGCGGCCCACCGCGTCCACGTCGCGGGCGTGGGTGAGGAACATCCGGGTGCGGACCACGTCGTCCGCCGTCAGGCCGTACGCGGCCAGCGCCTCCAGCGCGTTGGCGAACGCGGCGCGGGCCTGCTCGTAGGGGTCGCCCTCGCCGTGGAGGACGCCGTCCACCAGCGGGCGGGCGCCCGCCACGTGCACCCGGTCGCCGGCGGCGACCGCCTGCGCCGAGCCGAGCACGTCCTCCCAGGGGGAGAACCCGGTGACCCGACCGCGTACGACCTGACGTTCCGTCATCCTGAAACCGCCTCCAGGGCCTCTTCGAGGGTGAACTTCTGCTCGTAGAGGGCCTTGCCCACGATGGCGCCCTCGACACCCTCGCCGGTCAGCGAGGCGATGGCGCGCAGGTCGTCCAGCGAGGAGACGCCGCCGGAGGCGACCACCGGGCGGTCGGTGGCGGCGCAGACGTCGCGCAGCAGCTGCAGGTTGGGGCCGGTCAGGGTGCCGTCCCGGTTGACGTCGGTGACGACGTAGCGGGCGCAGCCCTCCGCGTTCAGCCGGGCCAGCACGTCGAAGAGCTGGCCGCCGTCGCGGGTCCAGCCGCGGCCGCGCAGGGTGGTGCCGACCACGTCCAGGCCGACGGCGATCTTGTCACCGTGCTCGGCGATGGCCTTGGCGACCCACTCGGGGGCCTCCAGGGCGGCGGTGCCGAGGTTGACCCGGGTGCAGCCGGTGGCGAGCGCGCGGGCGAGCGACTCGTCGTCGCGGATGCCGCCGGACAGCTCGACCTTGATGTCCAGCTGACCGGTGACCTCGCGCAGCAGCTCGTAGTTGGTGCCGGTCCCGAAGGCGGCGTCCAGGTCGACCAGGTGCAGCCACTCGGCGCCGGCGTGCTGCCAGGCGAGGGCGGCGGCCAGCGGCTCGCCGAAGGAGGTCTCGGTGCCGGAGGCGCCCTTGACCAGGCGGACGGCCTGGCCGTCCCGGACGTCGACGGCAGGCAGCAGCTCAAGGCTCATCAGAAACAACTCTCAGACGGTCAGAGGGTGTTGACCCAGTTGGTCAGCAGGGCGGCGCCGGCGTCGCCGGACTTCTCGGGGTGGAACTGGGTGGCCCACAGCGGGCCGTTCTCGACGGCGGCGACGAACGGCTGCCCGTGCGTGGCCCAGGTGACCAGCGGCGGGTTGATCCGCGCGCTGTGGGTCTCCAGCTCCCAGTGCCGCACCCCGTAGGAGTGCACGAAGTAGAAGCGGGTCTGCGGGTCCAGGCCGGCGAACATCCGGCTGTCCGCGGCGGCGTCCACCGTGTTCCAGCCCATGTGCGGGACGACCGGGGCGTCCAGCGGCTCCACGGTGCCCGGCCACTCGTCGCAGCCGGGCGTCTCCACGCCGTGCTCGACCCCCTTCTCGAAGAGGATCTGCATGCCGACGCAGATGCCCATGACCGGGCGCCCGCCGGAGAGCCGGCGGCCGATGATCCAGTCGCCGCGGACGGACTTCAGCCCGCGCATGCAGGCCTCGAAGGCGCCCACGCCGGGGACGAGCAGGCCGTCCGCGGCCATCGCGGTGTCGTAGTCGGAGCTGACCGTGACGTTCGCCCCGGTCCGCTCCAGGGCGCGCTGCGCGGAGCGCAGGTTGCCGGAGCCGTAGTCGAGGACGACGACGTTCTTGCCCATGTTCAGGTGTCCAGTCTCTCTACGGCGGGTCTAGAGGCGCATGAGGCCGGAGCCCAGGCACATCACGGCACCGATCGCCAGCACCAGGATGACGCCCTTCGGCAGCTTCTGCTTCCAGAAGGAGATCACTCCGCCGGCCAGGAAGAGGCCGACGAAGAGGAGGATCGTCGCGGTCTTGTTCACAGCGCACCCTTGGTGGACGGGAGGATGCCGGCCGCGCGCGGGTCGTGCTCGGCGGCGTAGCGCAGCGCCCGGGCCAGCGCCTTGAACTGGCACTCCACGATGTGGTGCGCGTTGCGCCCGTACGGAACGTGCACGTGCAGCGCGATCTGGGCCTGGGCGACGAAGGACTCCAGGATGTGCCGGGTCATCGTGGTGTCGTAGCTGCCGATCATCGGCGCCATGCCCTCGGGCTCGGTGTGCACCAGGTAGGGCCGGCCGGAGAGGTCGACGGTGACCTGGGCGAGCGACTCGTCCAGCGGCACCGTGCAGTTGCCGAAGCGGTAGATGCCGACCTTGTCGCCGAGCGCCTGCTTGAAGGCGGCGCCGAGCGCGAGGGCGGTGTCCTCGATGGTGTGGTGGGTGTCGATGTGCAGGTCGCCGTCGGTCTTGACGGTGAGGTCGAACAGACCGTGGCGGCCGAGCTGGTCGAGCATGTGGTCGTAGAAGCCGACGCCGGTGGAGATGTCGGTCCGGCCGGTGCCGTCGAGGTCTATCTCGACCAGGACGGAGGTCTCCTTGGTGGTGCGCTCGACGCGTCCGATGCGGGACATGAGGGGTTACAGCTCCTGACTGGCAGCGCGCGCGGAGCGTGCTCGATCAAGGGTGGGGGTGGGCGACGGGAGGGCGGTGCGGACGGCGTCCAGGAAGGCGTCGTTCTCGGCGGGCGTGCCGGCGGTGACGCGCAGCCACCCGGGTACGCCGTTGTCACGGACCAGGACACCCTGGTCGAGGATGGCCTGCCAGACGGCGTGGGTGTCGGCGAAGCGGCCGAACTGGACGAAGTTGGCGTCCGAGTCGGTCACCTCCAGGCCCATCGCGCGCAGCGCGCCGACCAGCCGGTCGCGCTCCTCCTTGAGCCGTCCGACGTACCCCAGCAGGGTGTCGGTGTGCTCCAGGCAGGCCAGCGCGGTGGCCTGGGTGACGGCCGACAGGTGGTACGGCAGGCGCACCAGCTGGACGGCGTCCACCACGGCGGCGTCGGCGGCCAGGTAGCCCAGCCGCAGCCCGGCGGCGCCGAAGGCCTTGGACATGGTCCGGCTGACCACCAGGTTGGGGCGGCCCTCGATCAGCGGCAGCAGCGAGGCGCGGTGCGAGAACTCGACGTACGCCTCGTCCACCACCACCAGGCTGGGCCGGGCGGCCTGCGCGGCCTCGTACAGCCGCAGCACGGTGTCGGCCGTGACGGCCGTCCCGGTGGGGTTGTTCGGCGAGCAGACGAACACCACGTTCGGCCGCTGCTCGGCGATGACCTCGACCGCGGCGTCCACGTCGATGGTGAAGTCGTCGCGCCGCGGGCCGGAGATCCAGGCGGTGCCGGTGCCCCGGGAGATCAGCGCGTGCATCGAGTAGGAGGGCTCGAAGCCGAGCGCGCTGCGGCCGGGGCCGCCGAAGGTCTGCAGCAGCTGCTGGAGCACCTCGTTGGAGCCGTTGGCGGCCCACACCTGCTCGCGGCCCACGGCGAAGCCGGTGGTGCGCGTCAGGTAGGCCGCGAGGCCCTCGCGCAGCTCGACCGCGTCCCGGTCCGGGTAGCGGTTGAGGCCGCGCGCGGCCTCGGCGACCCGCTCCGCGATCCGGGCCACCAGCTCCTCGGGCAGCGGGTACGGGTTCTCGTTGGTGTTCAGCTGGACGGGTACGTCCAACTGCGGTGCGCCGTAAGGGGACTGGCCGCGGAGCTCGTCCCGGACGGGCAGGTCGTCGATGCGGGTGGTACGTGTGGTCACGAGCCGGGAACCGTCCAATCGAAGCGAGCCTTGATCGCGTCGCCGTGCCCCGGCAGGTCCTCGGCGTCGGCCAGGTTCACCACGTGCGCGGCGACGTCCGCCAGCGCCTCCCGGTCGTACTCGACGACCTGGATCCCGCGCAGGAAGGTCTGCACCGACAGCCCGGAGGAGTGGCAGGCGCAGCCGCCGGTCGGCAGCACGTGGTTGGAGCCGGCCGCGTAGTCGCCCAGCGAGACCGGGGTCCAGCGGCCGATGAAGACCGCCCCGGCGTTGACCACCCGCGCCGCCACCGCGTGCGGGTCGCGGGTCTGGATCTCCAGGTGCTCGGCCGCGTAGGCGTTGACCACGGCGAGGCCCTGGTCCAGGTCGTCGACCAGGATGATGCCGGACTGCCGGCCGCCGAGCGCCTCGGCGACCCGCTCGCTGTGCTTGGTCCGGCCGACCTGGGCGACCAGCTCGACCTCGACCGCGTCGGCCAGCGCCACGGAGTCGGTGACCAGCACCGAGCCGGAGGTCGGGCCGTGCTCGGCCTGGCTGATCAGGTCGGCGGCGACGTCGCCCGGCAGCGCGCTGTCGTCGGCGAGGACGGCGATCTCGGTCGGGCCGGCCTCGGAGTCGATGCCGATCCGGCCGGCGAACAGCCGCTTGGCGGCGGCCACGTAGATGTTGCCGGGGCCGGTGACCATGTTCACCGGCGCGCACTCCTCGGTGCCGAGGGCGAACATCGCGACCGCCTGGGCGCCGCCGACGGAGTAGACCTCGTCCACGCCGAGCAGCGCGCAGGCCGCCAGGATGGTCGGGTGCACCCGGCCGCCGAACTCCTTCTGCGGCGGCGAGGTCACCGCGATGCCCGGCACGCCCGCCGCCTGGGCCGGCACCACGTTCATCACCACGGAGGACGGGTAGACCGCCAGCCCGCCCGGCACGTACAGCCCGACCCGCTCGACCGGCACCCAGCGCTGGGTGACCGTGCCGCCCGGCACCACCTGGGTGGTGTGGCCGGTCCGGCGCTGGTCGGCGTGCACGGCGCGGGCCCGGCGGATCGACTCCTCCAGCGCGGCCCGCACCTTCGGGTCCAGCGTCTCCAGCGCCTCGGTGAGCTGCTCGGCCGGGACGCGGGTCGACTCCAGCCGGACGCCGTCGAAGCGCTCGGTGATCTCGATCAGCGCCGCGACCCCGCGATGGCGTACGTCCTCGGCGATCGGCCGCACCTTCTCCAGGGCGGCCGCCACGTCGAACTCGGCACGGGGCAGCAGGTCACGCGGGTCGTCCAGCGAGCCGCGGAGGTCGATTCGAGAGATCACGCCACCCAGTGTAAGGAGTGGCCGGAACGGGTGGTCCCACATTTCAGTCCGTGATACGAAAGGCGAGACGACCGGGGGGACGGGGAAAGCCATGGCGGAAAGCGCTCCAGTGGGCTGGACGGACGCGGAACAGGAGCTCTGGGAGGCCTTCCGCGAGGGTGCCGTCTTCGACCGCCGATGTGGCCGGAACGACATCGACGACCCCTTCGGGGAGGCTCCCTGGGGGCCCGAGCGGACGGTCAGCGCCGAGGTCCTCGCCCATCTGCTGCTGGCCGGCCCCCAGCCCACCGCCGGTCGGGTCGCCTCGCTGCGGATGAGCGGGGTGACCGTCACCGGCTCGCTCAACCTGGCCGGCGGCCACATCGACCGGTACGTCGAACTGCGCGGCTGCCGCTTCGAGCACAAGGTCCTCATCTCGGAGGCCTCGGCCACCACCCTGCGCATGGTCGACTGCCTGGTCCCCCGGCTGGAGGCCTCCCGGCTCTCCACCACCGGCGACCTCCACCTGGCCCGCTGCCGCATCCCCGAGGGCGTCCGGCTCACCGACGCCAAGATCGGCACCGACCTGCTGCTCAACCTGGCCGTCATCGGCGGCGACCGCTTCGGCCGCGCGGTGTCCGCCGACGGGATCACCGTCCACCAGGACTTCGAGGCCGAACGCCTGGAGACGCACGGCGAGTTGAGCGTCCGCACGGCCCGAATAGGCGGCCGGCTCTCGCTCCGCGGCGCCCAGCTGCACGCCGACCCGCAGAACCGGGTCTGCCTCAACGCCGTCCGCCTCAACGTCGGCCACACCCTCTACCTGACCAGCTCCGCGGACGTCGGCTGGTTCGGCTCCCGCAGCTACTACGGCTCCGGTTACGGCCAGAGCCCCCCGCCCGACGCCCCCAGCACCCCCTTCCGCGCCTTCGGCCAGGTCCGCCTCTCGGACGCCCGCTTCGAGGCCGCCTGCCTGATCTCCGGGGAGTTCCACCTGGAGGGTGACGACGAGCTCTCGCTGCGCCGCATCCACACCCCGGAGCTCCGCTTCACCTGCAAGACCCGGCCCACCGGCATGGTCTCGCTGTCCCGCGCCCGGATCGGCAACCTGGTCGACACCCCGGAGGCCTGGCCGCTCGGCCGGCACCTGCGGCTCACCGGCTTCGTCTACGAGAACCTGCGCCCGGCCGGCCCGTTCAGCATCCAGCAGCGGATCGCCTGGCTGGAGGGCTCGGCGGTGGAGTTCCAGCCGGAGTCCTACGAGCAGCTCGCCACCGCCCTGCGCCGCGACGGCGCCGACGACGACGCCCGGCACGTGCTGTACGCCAAGCAGCGCCGCCGCCAGGAGACCCTGCCGCTACCCGCCCGGATCTGGGGCCGGGTCCAGGACGTCACCGTCGGTTACGGCTACCGCCCCGGCCGGGCCGGCCTGTGGCTGCTGCTCGCCTGGGCCCTCGGCAGCATCTGGTTCGCCACCCATCCGCTGGAGCCGCTGAAGTCCGACGAGAAGCCGCACTGGAACCCGGTGCTCTACACCCTCAACCAGCTGCTGCCGATCATCGACCTCAACCAGGGCGCCTGGAACCCCGGCGGCCTCACCCAGTGGATCTCGGCCGGCCTGGTCGTCATCGGCTGGCTCCTCGCCTCCACCGTCGTCGCCGGCGCCACCCGCCTCCTCCAACGCGGCTGACCCCACCCCGGCCCACCACCGTGCCCCGCTTGCGCAGGAAGTCGGCCCCACCGACTTCCTGCGCCGCGTGCCCACACCCCAGACCAAGACCCGATGCGAACCCCGGCAGCCCCGCGCCGAAGCCGATCAAAGGCTGCCCACTCGTCGCCCAAACCTCCTGCCCTGCGCAGGAAGTCGGCCCCACCGACTTCCTGCGCAGACCTAGAGAGGATGGCGGCAGATCAGGATCCCGCCACGGCATGTGATCTTGAATGACCCCTCGGCCTCGATCGTGGCAGTGACGATCTCGGCTGCCCGGCCGACGGTGTCGTGGAACGGGACACCGCAGTGGTCGGCCCATGCTTCGTAGGAGGCCAGGTGCGCGACGATCGGCGCAGGATCGGTGACCTCGATGGTCCCGGGCAGTTCCCGCACCCGGATGTCCTTGAATGCTGTCCCGAGATAGCCGGGGGCTCTTTCCAGAGAGAATCGGGAGCTGAGCGAAACCCGTGCCGGCCCCTCTGGGAGGCCGAGGACGTCTCCTGCCGCCCGGGCCCAGAGCCGGTCCAACTCCCGCTTGTCGGTGGCGCTGTTGGTCGAGGCCATGAACACGCCGCCAGGCCCAAGGACGCGGGCGAGCTCCTTGATCGTGGCCTCGATGTCGCCTACGTGGTACAGCATGTGCAGGGCGAGTACCGCGTCGGCGCTGTCGTCGGGGAAGGGCAGGGCCTGGGCGTCGGCCACCAGAACCGGCTTCTCGACGTCGGTGAGGATGCCTGCCGAGATGTCCATCCCGACGAGCCGAAAGTCCGGCCGGTCCTTGCGCAGACGGCTGACGAACGTGCCGTTGCCACAGCCGACGTCGAAGACGATCCCGCTCGTACCGGCCAACTCTTCGACGACGAGCCCGGGCAGGTCGTACCGGGGCTGCTGCCAGCGGTAGATCGACTGGCGGGCGGCCAGGTGGCGTCCGTCGGCGTAGGCGCTGTTCGCGAGGATCGCCTTGTCGGCGACTGCGGCGTCCTGTTGTGCGGTGTTGCTCGTCACTGGGGCAGCTCCGAAGGATTTGTCAGTGCAGTTCGAGAGCTTCTACTTCACGCCGCCGAAACCGCGGGCGCACCTCACCGACCTTCTCCGTGAACACCACCACCTCACCCGTGCGTTCCGGCCGAGAACGGCCGGGACGCACGAAGGACACTTGCCAGGACAGCGGCAACGGCCGAGGAACGATCAGTTGTCCCGGGCGGTCACGGTAGGCTCCGGCCACTGCTCGGCGAGCGCTGCGAGATCCGCCGGAAGCAGGGCGACCAGCAGGGCCCGGCCGTCGGAGACTGCCCTCGACGCGGCTTCCTGCGCCTCGTCCTTGGTGTCGAACATGCCGTCGCCCACGGTCTCGTTGTGGGGCGGCTCGCCGACCTCACCGACCCACTGCGAGGCCCCCGGCCATACCCGGATGTGGGTGAGCCGGGAGGGTTCGGGAAGACCCGTGACTCCCCGAGCTGCAGCTTCCTTGATCACGTCTTCGATGGTCATGCTTGGGCTCTCCTCATCTCCGCCGGTGCGGCGTCCAGTCGTGCGGAGCGGACGACGGCGGAAAGGTCGGTCGCTGTGTGGGCGTAGTGCTCGGCTTCCTCCCGGGCGCCTAGGCGGTAGAGCACTGTGGCCAGTTGGGCGGTGTCGATCGCCTTCGAGCGGGCCCGAGGCCGGACCGTAGTGGCAACCACGGCCCGGGGCACGGCTTTTCGCAAACGCTTCGCACGCAGTGTGACTGTCATGCTACGTTGCGCATCGTCAACAGAACAGAGTTGACCCCGGCAGCGCGCCAACGCTCCGGGGTCCGGCACAGGAGCAGACACTCCCAATGCAGATTCATCGTAGCGCCCACGCGTGCTCGTTCACCGTGCTTCCCAACGGCCTTCTCCAGGACCGTCGGCTCAGCTACACCGCCCGCGGCCTCCTCGCCGACCTGCTCTCCCGCCCGAACGGATGGCGCGAGGACGGACGCCACATGGCCGACACCAGCCCACAGGGGCGCGGCGCCGTCCGCCGGGCGCTCAGGGAACTCAAGGACGCCGGGTACTACCGCGTCGACACCGTCCGGCTGCCCGACGGGACCCTCCGCTCCGAGGCCCACGTCTTCGACACCCCGCAGCTCACACCGACTGTCCCCCGCCCGGCCACCGGTGAGCCGGACACCGGCCGCGCTGTCACCCCTTCCGTAAAGGACCCGGGAGAAGAACCCACCCTCCCGGATGAACGGACCCGCACAGCCGTGGCCACGCTGTTCCGCGCGATCCGGCCCGAACCGCGCCTGCGCCTCGGCGAGGCCGAGGCGCTGCACCTGGCGCCCCTCGTCACCGAGTGGCTGGCACGGGGCAGCGACGAAGCCGGATTGGCCCACGCACTGCTCCCCGGCCTGCCGCAGCAGATGCACTCCCCGGCAGCGATCCTGCGCGACCGCCTCCGCCGCAAGCTGCCACCCGAGCGAGCACCCCATCGCCCCTCCCCCGCCGAGTGCGCCGCGTGCCACGACCCCGTGCCCCGCCCCGGCATCTGCCGCCCCTGTGCGGGCCTCGGCGGCGCCAGAACCCCCGCGGTCGGCACCGGCGCCGCCGCCACGCCCGGCGGCGCCGCCCGGGCCCGTGAAGCCCTGCGCGGGGGCGGTCTGTTCGCCACCACGTGAACACGGTACGTGTCCGAGGCGCGGCACTGCGGCAACCGCGCGACAAGCCCGGGCCCCGGGGAACTACGCTGTGCGCCGTGACAGAACGGCTGCCGCTCTTCCCGCTGAACACCGTGCTCTACCCGGGCCTCGTGCTGCCCCTGAACGTCTTCGAGGAGCGTTACCGCCGTCTCGTCGCCGATCTGCTGGAACAGCCCGAGGACGAGCCACGGCGGTTCGGCGTGCTCGCCATCAAGGACGGCCGGGACGTCGCCCCGGTCCGGCCCGCCGAGGAGGGCCCGGCCGGGCCGCTCGACGGCCTGGGCACCGTCACCGGGGACCCGCTGGAGGCGCTCCACCACATCGGCTGCGTCGCCGACGTCTCCTCCGCCCAGCTCCAGCCCGACGGCCGCTACGAACTGCTGGTCACCGGCACCACCCGGTTCCGGCTGCGCTCGGCCGACGTCTCCGGCCCCTACCTGACCGGTGAGACCGAAGCGATCGAGGAGCAGCCCGGGGAGGGGTCCGGTGCCCTCGCCGCCGAGGTCGAGCGGGCCTTCCGGGTCTACCAGAAGCGCCTGGCCGGCGCCCGCGAGGCCAGCACCCACGGCCGCCAGCAACTCCCCGACGACCCCCAGGTGCTCTCCTACCTGGTCGCCGCCGCCTCGGTGTTCGAGACCCCGGTCAAGCAGCAACTGCTCGCCTGCCCGGACACCGCCCAGCGGCTGCGCGCCGAACTCGACCTGCTGCGCCGCGAGAGCGCCGTCCTGAGCTGGCTGCCCTCGCTGCCCGCGGTCGACCTCACCCGCCAGTCGTTCAGCCCCAACTGACCCGAGGCACCCCACCCATGGCCAAGAAGCCGAAGAAGGGCGGCCAGGGCACTCCCGCCACCGTCGCCCTGGAGACCGCCGCCGTCCCCTTCACCGTCCACGCCTACCCGCACGACCCGGCCGCCGCCTCCTACGGCGGCGAGGCCGCCGAGGCCCTGGGCGTGGCCGCCGAACGCGTCTTCAAGACCCTGGTCGCCGACGTGGACGGCACCCTCACCGTCGGCGTCGTCCCGGTGGCCGGCCAGCTCGACCTGAAGGCCCTGGCGACGGCCGTCGGCGGCAAGCGGGCCGCGATGGCCGACCCGGCCGCCGCCGAGCGCAGCAGCGGCTACGTGCTCGGCGGCATCTCCCCGCTCGGCCAGCGCCGCCCGCTGCGCACCGTGGTCGACGTCAGCGCCCTCACCCACCCCACGGTCTACGTCTCGGCGGGCCGCCGCGGCCTCGAGGTCGAGCTCTCCCCCACCGACCTCATCGCCCTCACCAAGGCCCACACCGCCCCCATCGCCCGCTGACCCCGCCGAACCCGCCGAACCCGCCGAACCCAGCGAACCCAGCGAACCCAAGAAACACGAACCCCGCGCCCCGGAAGGGACGCGGGGTTCTTCCCGCACCGCTCACGACCTCAGCCCGGCCGCCGGTCCTCCGCACTCGGCACCACCGGAGGAACCCCGGGAGGCACCTGCCCCACAGCCTCCGGAGCCTCCCCCGCAGGATCCCCGTACGTCCCCGCCGGCACCCCCCAGTACGGCGGCGGGTCCTCCTCCCGCTTCCCGAACGCCGCCGACAGCGCCAGCAGCACCACCATCGCCGCCATCGGCCACACCAGCAGCGCCCCCAGCGCCCCCAGGTCGATGCTCGCGTCGAAGTGCCCGCCGTTGCCGACCTTCCGGGCCTCGCCGATCAGGTCGTCGCCGGGCCCGAGCCAGCGGCCGAGCCGCCAGGCGCCGATCGAGCCGAGCAGTCCGCCGATCGCCAGTCCGAGCGCGATCGCGATCCCGCCGCCGCGCTTGCGGGTCACCAGGAAGGCCCCGAGCGCCGTGAGGATGCCGGCGCCCAGGCCGATCAGCACGAACACGGCGTCCGCGCCGGCCCGCTGCTCGCCCTCGGGGTCCGCGTAGAGGATCCGGTCGCCGTCCACGAGCAGCGGCACCTTGGGCGACAGCCAGGCCCACAGCCCGGCCATCACCAGTCCGACCAGCAGGCACACCAGCACCACCCCGGAGCCGATCCGCAGCTCGGCCGCGATCCGGTGCCCGGCGGCGGGCGGGGCCTCCGGCAGCCCGGCGGGCGACTCCTCGCCGGGGACCGGCGGCGGTGCGAACGGGTCGGGTGCGGCTCCCGGCCCGGCCGGCCCGTCGGCGCGGGCGGGATCCGGAGGTGTGTTCGGTACGGTCACAGGGCCCATCGTTTCACGACAGCCGTCCGAACAGCCCCACCACCCGAGGCTCCGACGGCTGGAGCCGGTCGCCCGGATCCGCCGCGGCCCCGGAGGGATCAGGGGGCCGGGCCCTACCGCGAGACCGCCCGGCGGTACGCCCAGGTGGCCAGCGCCAGCGACACCACGCCCACCGCCGCGCAGACCCCGAGGTCGACCAGCACCATCCCCCAGTCCGGTTCGGGCGCGAAGGTCCGGGCGAAGGCCTCCACCCCGTACGTCGAGGGCAGCAGGTCGCGCAGCCACAGCACCGGCTGCGGCAGGTGGTCGACGGGCAGCACGCCGAGCAGCAGCGCCGCCGACATGCCGAGCTGCCCGAGCATGGTCGCGATCTCCTGGCGCGGCGCCAGCAGCCCGCAGGCCGCGCCGAGCCCGGCCAGCGCCGCCCCGGCCAGCGGCACCACCGCGAGCAGCACCCACAGCTGGCCGAGCGGCAGCCCGAACATCACCGCGCCGATCGCCGCCGTGGCGAGCGTTCCGGGCAGCGTGAACGAGGCGTACGCGGCGGCCGCGCCGAGCACCACCGAGGCGGCCGGGACGGGCAGCGTCGCGTAGTGGTCGAGGCCGCCGGTGGCCCGCAGCTTCCCGAAGTACTGCGCCAGCAGGTTGAGCGCGACGAAGGCCACCACCAGCACGCTGGACCCGGCGACCACCGACCGCGCCGCCGAGCTCTGCCCGGCGTCCACCACGCCCCGCATCATCACCAGGATGCCGACGGACTGGAAGGTGGCCACGAACAGCAGCGGGATCCGGGCCACCTTCGCCCGGGTGAGCTGTGCCCGGTAGACCGCGGCCAGCGCGGGCAGCAGCCGGGCGGCGGGGGCGAGCGGGGCAGCGCCCCCCGTGGACCGGCGGGTCTGCGGGGGCACCGAGAGCAGCGTCACTTGGCCAGTCCTCCGTGGCGGCCGCCCAGCTTGAGGTAGGCGTCCTCAAGGCTCGGGGTGGCGAGGGTGAAGTCGTCGAGGGCGGCGAAGGCCGGGCCGGTGGTGACGGCGGCGACCAGCTCGCGGGCCTCTTCGGGGGTGGTGCGGACGGTCCAGCGGCGTCCGGTGCGCTCGGCCCGTTCGGCCAGTTCGGCGACGGCGGGCACGCCGACCGGCGCCTCGTCCCGCCAGACCAGGTCGAGCCGGACGTGGCCGTCCACCAGGGCCTTGAGCCCGCCGGGGGTGTCGCAGGCGATCACCCGGCCCTCGTCGACCACGGCGACCCGGTCGAGCACGGTCTCCGCCTCGATCACGTTGTGGGTGACCAGCAGCACCGTCGTCCCGTGCTCGGCCCGCCGGCGGTCGACGGCCGACCAGACCGCCCGCCGGGCGACCGGGTCCATGCCGGTGGTGGGCTCGTCCAGGACGAGCAGCGGCCGTTCCCCCACCAGGGTGGCGGCGAAGCAGGCGAGCCGCCGCTGTCCGCCGGAGAGCTTGGCGAGCGGCCGGGCCGCGAGCGGCTCCAGGCCCAGCTCCGTCAGGACGTCCGCCGCCGCGCCGCGGGCCGCGGCGCGCGAGAGCCCGCGCAGCCGTCCGGTCGTCTCGGCGGCCAGCGCGACGGTCAGTTCGTCGAGGGCGGTGGACTCCTGCCCGAGGTAGCCGAGCAGCCGGGCGGCCCGTTCGGGGTGCCGGACGATGTCGTGCCCGAGCAGTTCGACCGACCCGGAGTCCGGCCGCAGCAGCCCGGTGAGCTGGCGGACCAGGGTGGACTTCCCGGCGCCGTTGGGCCCGAGCAGGCCGAAGACCTCGCCCTGCCGGACGGTCAGGCTGATGCCGTCGTTGGCCCGGATCTCGGTGGCGGCGGCGCCGCGCCCCCCGCGGTAGGTCCGGACCAGATCGCGTACGGCGACGCACGGCGGGGTGTCCTGGGGTGCTCGCCCGGCCGTCTCGTTCACGACCGGAGACTTTACGCGCTCACACGGGCGGACCGGACAACGGGGCCCGGTCGCCGCGGCCCGTCGCGGGCCGTCAGTCGTCCACGACCATCGACCCGCCCGGCACCCGGGCCGCCAGCTCCTTCCAGAATCCCGCCCGGATGGCGTAGCGGTCGTGCTCGTCGATCTGGTCGTCCTTGTGGGCGAGCAGCCCGAAGCGGGCGGCGTAGCGCAGCAGCTCGCCGTCGACCCGGTGCGGGATCCGCGGGTAGTCGGGCCAGAGCAGGGTGAGCCGTTCGAGGTCGCCGAGCCGGTCGCTCCAGCGCCGGGCGAAGACCTGCCCGACCTCGTGGGCGTCGCCGCCGATGGTGGTGATGTCCTCCTCGCGGTCGGCCCAGCGCTGTTCGGCGGTGGTCAGCTGGGCCAGGGTCGGCAGGCCGTCCCCGGCGGTGACGGAGGGCTCGGGCGCGGGCCGGTCGACCCAGCCCCGGTCGGAGGACCAGCGCAGCACCGGTCCGCCCACGGGCTGCCCGTTGGCGGTTCCCCCGCCCGCCGCGTGCCCGTTGGCCGCCGGGGTGATCGGGGTGACCGGGCTGACGGCCGAGACCCGACCGGCGAGGTCCTTCGGCGTGGGCACCACCCGCAGGGCCGCGGCCGGCTGCGGCCGCCCGTTCGCGGCGGGCTCCTCGGGGGCGGCCGCGGCGGCGGGACGCACGACCGGGGGCACCACGCTGGGCAGCGAGGCGGGCGGGGCGGCGAGGATCTTGGCGATCTCCTGCCGGGCGCCGCCCGTGCCGGGGGCCGGGAAGACGGTGGAGTGGTCGCGCAGCGAGAAGGACCCCTTGATCCACTCGCGGTCCAGCACCCGCCGTTCGTCGGCCTCGCCGACCAGGTCCTCGGACTGGTTGAAGTCCCCGTCGGCGGCCTGCAGGGCCCACAGGTGGACGGCCACGCCGTGTTCCTTGGCGGTCATCATGCCGGGGAGCAGGTCGCCGTCCCCGGTGATCAGCACGACGTCCGCGCAGGCCCGGTTGCGGGCGAGCTCGGAGAGCTCGGCGTGCATCGCGGCGTCGACGCCCTTCTGCACCCAGCGCCCCTCGGCCCGGGTGAGGGCGCCCAGCCGTACGGTGACCCGGGGCAGGACGCGCAGCCGCCGGTGCTCGGGCATCGGGCGGCGGTCGGGGGCCGCGTCGAACCAGTAGATCCGCAGCAGCGGCAGGCCGGTCTCGGCCTCGGCGCGCTCGCGCAGGGCGCTGATCAGCGCGGTGTGGTCGACGGTGACCTTGGAGCGGGAGGGATCGCCGGCGAGCAGGCTGGCGGCAGCGCCCAACAGGTATCCGGCGTCCACCAGGACGACACAGCGGTCCATCCGCGCACCTCTTTCGCTCGCCCTCGAAGGTCGGTGTGGGTGGGCCGGGCTGCCCTTCGGCCGAACGTGCGGGGTGAGGGGCCCCCATGACCGCCCGATCGTTGGGTCACCTTTTCCCCCTGGTTCGCGGCCCGAACCTCGGCGGATGTCCCGGTCCCGCAACAGCCGCCCCAATGAGTCGCAAAGAAACACGAAGGCGGGCCCCGTTCAACGACGGGGCCCGCCAAACGTCACGTGACGCTACGCCGGGGTGGCGGCCGGCACTCCGACCTGCGGTGTCAGCCCTTGAGCTCGGCGGCCACCAGCTCGGCCAGCTGGACGGCGTTGAGCGCGGCGCCCTTGCGCAGGTTGTCGTTCGAGACGAACAGCGACAGGCCGTTCTCCACGGTCTCGTCGACCCGGATGCGGCCCACGTAGCTGGGGTCCTGCCCGGCGGCCTGGAGCGGGGTGGGGATCTCGGACAGCTCGACGCCGGGGGCGCCGGCGAGCAGCTCGACGGCCCGCTCGGGGCTGATCGGGCGCTCGAAGCGGGCGTTGATCTGGAGCGAGTGGCCGGAGAAGACCGGGACGCGCACGCAGGTGCCGGCCACCTTGAGCTCGGGGATGCCGAGGATCTTGCGGCTCTCGTGGCGGAGCTTCTGCTCCTCGTCGGTCTCGTTGGAGCCGTCCTCGACGATGGAGCCGGCCAGCGGCAGCACGTTGAAGGCGATCGGGCGCTTGTAGACCTTGGGCTCGGGGAACTCGACCGCGCCGCCGTCGTGGGCCAGCCCGGCGGCGCCGTCGATGACCTTGGCGGCCTGGCCGGCCAGCTCGGCCACGCCGGCCACGCCGCTGCCCGAGACGGCCTGGTAGGTGGAGACGACCAGGGCGGCGAGCCCGGCCTCCTGGTGCAGCGGGCGCAGCACCGGCATGGCCGCCATGGTGGTGCAGTTGGGGTTGGCGATGATGCCCTTGGGGCGGTCGGCGATGGCCTCCGGGTTGACCTCGGAGACGACCAGCGGGACCTCGGGGTCACGGCGCCAGGCGGAGGAGTTGTCGATGACGACGGCGCCGGAGGCGGCGACCTTGGGGGCCAGGGCCTTGGAGGTGGAACCGCCGGCCGAGAAGATCACGATGTCCAGGCCGGTGTAGTCGGCCGTGGCCGCGTCCTCGACCGTGACCTCGGTGCCCTGCCAGGGCAGCGTGCGCCCGGCCGAGCGGGCCGAGGCGAACAGCCGCAGCTGCTCCACCGGGAAGTTGCGCTCCGCCAGGATCTCGCGAACCACGGCGCCGACCTGGCCGGTGGCCCCGACAATGCCGATCTTCATTCCGACTACTCCTCTGAATCGTGCCGTCCACTGCCGCACTCTGCCCATCATGCCTTGTCCACGGGCGGCGGAGGCCTGGTATTCCACGGTTTGAGAGTGCTTACTGGTCCAGACCACTCACGAGGGCCAGGGCGGCCGCCACCTCGGCCCCGCCGGCCGGCAGCAGCGGCAGCCGCACGTCCGGGGTCGGGATCCAGCCCTGGGCGTGCAGGACTCCCTTGGTCACCGTCGGGTTCGGCGCCGTGAACGCGGACAGCGCGAGCCCGGTCAGCCGGTGCCCGAGCTCCCGGGCCAGCTCGACGTCCCCGGACCGCCAGGCCTCGTACAGCTCGACGAAGCGGCCGGTCGCCAGGTGGGCGGAGGCCAGGATGCCGCCGGCCGCGCCGATCGCCAGCATCGGCGCCAGGAAGGCGTCCTCGCCGGTCAGCACCGCGAAGTCGGCGGGGGTGTCGGCGAGCAGCTCGGCCGCCGTCTGGTCCAGTCCGCCGGTCGCGTACTTGACGCCCACCACGCCCTCGATCGCGGCCAGTTCGCGCAGCGCGGCGGTGGAGAGCTGCTGCCCCGTGCGGTACGGGATGTGGTAGACGACCAGCGGCAGCGGGCTGCCCGCGGCCAGCGCGCGGAAGTGCGCGACCGTCCCGGCCTCGCCCGCCCGGACGAACGCGGGGGTGGTGACCAGCGCCGCCGCCTGCGGCACCCGCGCGCCGAGCGCGGCCAGCGCCTCGCCGACGGCCCGGGTGTCGCCGCCGGAGGCCCCGACGATCAGCTGCTTGCCGCGGTCGGCGCAGGCGGCCGCGGCCACGTCCACGACCGCGTCCCGCTCCTCGGCGGTCAGCGCGGCGGGCTCGCCGGTGGTGCCGAGCGCCACCAGACCGGCCGCCCCGGCGTCCAGGACCTGGTGCGAGAGCTTCTCCAGCGCGTCGAGGGCGACCGAGCCGTCGGCGGCGAACGGGGTGATCAGCGGGACGTAGATGCCCTTGAGTTCCATGTTCCTGAGTTCCATGTTCCTGGGTTCCGTGTTCCTGGGAGCCGTGTTCCGGAGTGCATCCCGGAGTGCGCTCCGGAGTGCCGTCCCGACGATCCTGCGGCCCGGTGATCACACAGGTCCAGTTCACATTTCCGACGCTTCTCGTAAGCTGAACCGATGCTCGACGTCCGACGCCTGCGCCTGCTGCGCGAACTGGCCCACCTCGGCACCATCGCGGCCGTCGCCGAGGCGCTGTCCTTCAGCCCCTCGGCGGTGTCCCAGCAACTGTCCGTCCTGGAGAAGGAGGCCGGCGTCCCGCTGCTGGAACGCACCGGGCGGCGGGTCACCCTCACCCCGGCCGGCCGCAACCTGGTCCGGCACGCCGAGTCGGTGCTCGCCCAGCTGGAGCAGGCCGGCGCCGAACTCGCCCACGCCAAGCAGGGGTTGGCCGGACCGCTGCGGATCGGCACCTACCCCTCGGCGGCCCGCGCGATCATCCCGGCGGTCCTCGGCGGACTGGCCGCCTGGCACCCCGGACTGGAGCCGATGGTCACCGAGGTGGACCCGGTGGCGGTCGGCGCGGCGCTGCGCGCGGGCGAGCTGGACGTGGCGCTGGTGCACGAGTACGACCTCGTCCCGGCCGACCCGGAGCCGGGCCTCGCGGTCACCCGCCCGGTCTTCACCGAGCCGATGTACCTGGCCGCCCGGGCCCCGGGGACGGTCGCCGAGCAGCGCGCCGCGCCGTGGATCATGTCGCCGCCCGGCACCCTCTGCCACCGCATGGCCGTCCGCGCCTGCGAAGCGGCGGGCTTCGCCCCCCGCGTCCGGCACCAGATCGACGACTTCACCACGGTGCTCGCGCTGGTCGCCGCGGGCCAGGGGGTGGCGCTGGTCCCGCACCTGGGCACGGCCGAGTCCCCGCCCGGCGTGGTGCTCACCCGGCTGCCGATGTACCGGCGCACCCGCGCCGCCTTCCGGGCCGGCGCGGGCTCCCACCCGGCCATCTCGGCCTTCGTCTCGGCCCTGCACACCGCCGTCCCGCCGGGCCTGGGCGGCGGGGTCTGACCCCACGGGCCGCACGGGTCCCAGGGGCCCCGGGAACCCCGGGAACCCCACGGACCCCGGGACCCGCCGGAACGCCCGCTACCCCGCCAGGCAGCTCGGCCCGAGCAGCTGCTTGAGGTCCCCGAACAGCGCCGGATCCGACTTCACCCGGTGCCGGTCCAGCCGCAGCACCGTCGTCTTGGTGCGGCCCTCCAGCCGCACCCGGACCTCGGTGGTGCCCTTGTGGTGGGTCAGCACCTCGCTGAGCCGGGCGACCAGCGGCGGGGTGACCTTCCCGGTCGGGATGTTGATGGTGATCGGCGCCTCGGCGTGCGCGTTCGACAGGTCCGGGATGGCCAGCTCCATGCCCATCAGCCGCGGCACGTCCTCCCGCTTGTCCAGCTTGCCGCGGACGAACACCACCGCGTCCTCGACGAGTTGGGAGGAGACCAGCTGGTAGCTGGCCGGGAAGAACATGCAGTCGATCGACCCCGCCAGGTCCTCGACGGTGGCGATCGCCCAGGCGTTGCCCTGCTTGGTCATCTTCCGCTGGAGGCCCGAGATGATGCCGCCGATGGTGACGATCGTCCCGTCCGGCCGTTCCGCGAGGTCGGCCACCGCGCAGTCCGCCTTGTCGGCGAGCACGTGCTCGATGCCGTGCAGCGGGTGCGAGGAGACGTACAGGCCGAGCATCTCCCGCTCCTGGGTGAGCAGGAAGGACTTCTCCCACTCCTCCTCGGAGAAGACGACGTCCAGTCCGAAGCTCGGCTCGTCCGAGGTGGTGTCGCCGCCGAAGAGGTCGAACTGCCCCTCGGCCTCCTTGCGCTTCACCCCGACGACGTTGTCGATCATCGGCTCGAACTGGGCGCTGAGGCCCTTGCGGGTGTGCCCGAGCGAGTCGAAGGACCCGGCCTTGATCAGCGATTCGACGGTCCGCTTGTTGCAGACCACCGACTCCACCTTCTCCAGGAAGTCCGGGAAGGAGGCGAACTTCCCCTTCGCCTTCCGGGTGCGGATCATCGACTCGACCACCGGCCCGCCGACGTTGCGGATGGCGGTCAGGCCGAACCGGACGGTCTCGCTGCCGTGCGGCGTGAAGTCCGAGTCCGACTCGTTGACGTCCGGCGGGAGCACCTGGATGCCCATCTTGCGGCACTCGTTGAGGTAGACGGCCGACTTGTCCTTGTCGTCCTTCACCGAGGTCAGCAGCCCGGACATGTACTCGGCCGGGTAGTTGGCCTTGAGGTACGCCGTCCAGTACGAGACCAGCCCGTACCCGGCGGTGTGGGCCTTGTTGAACGCGTAGCCGGAGAACGGGACCAGCACGTCCCACACCGCCTGGATGGCCGCGTCGGAGTAGCCGCGCTCCCGGCAGCCCTTCTGGAAGGGGACGAACTCCGCCTCCAGGATCTCCTTCTTCTTCTTGCCCATGGCGCGGCGCAGCAGGTCGGCCTGGCCGAGCGAGTAGCCGGCCAGGATCTGCGCGGCCTTCTGCACCTGCTCCTGGTAGACGATCAGGCCGTAGGTGGGCCGCAGCACCTCCTCCAGCGGCTTCTCCAGCTCCGGGTGGATCGGGGTGATCTCCTGCTGGCCGTTCTTGCGCAGCGCGTAGTTGGTGTGCGAGTTGACGCCCATCGGGCCCGGCCGGTAGAGCGCCAGGACGGCGGAGATGTCCTCGAAGTTGTCGGGCTTCATCAGGCGAAGCAGCGAGCGCATCGGCCCGCCGTCGAGCTGGAAGACGCCCAGCGTGTCGCCGCGGGCGAGGAGTTCGTAGGTGGGCTTGTCGTCGAGCGGCAGCTCGAGCAGGTCGATCTTGATGCCCTTGTTCTTCTCGATCGCCTTGACGGCGTCGTCCATGATCGTCAGGTTGCGCAGGCCGAGGAAGTCCATCTTGAGGAGGCCGAGGCCCTCACAAGTCGGGTAGTCGAACTGCGTGATGGTGACGCCGTCGGTGTGCCGGGTCCACACCGGGATGTGGTCGGTCAGCGGCTCGGCGGACATGATGACGCCGGCGGCGTGCACACCGGGCTGGCGGATCAGGCCCTCGATGCCGCGCGCGGTGTCGATGACCTTCCGCACGTCCGGGTCGTTCTCGTACAGCCCGCGGATCTCGCCGGCCTCGCTGTAGCGGGGGTGGCTGCTGTCGGTGATGCCGGACAGCGGGATGCCCTTGCCCATCACGTCCGGCGGCATCGCCTTGGTGATCCGGTCGCCCATCGCGTACGGGTAGCCGAGGACCCGGGAGGAGTCCTTGATGGCGGCCTTCGCCTTGATGGTGCCGTAGGTGACGATCATGGCGACCTTGTCGGATCCCCACTTCTCGGTCACGTACCGGATCACGTCACCGCGCCGGCGCTCGTCGAAGTCGATGTCGACGTCGGGCATCGAGATGCGCTCGGGGTTGAGGAAGCGCTCGAAGATCAGGCCGTGCGGGATCGGGTCGAGGTCGGTGATGCCCATCGCGTACGCGACCAGCGAACCGGCCGCCGAACCACGGCCCGGGCCCACCGCGATGCCCTGGCTCTTCGCCCACATGATGAAGTCGGCGACCACGAGGAAGTACGCCGGGAACCCCATCTGGATGATGGTGTCCATCTCGTACTCGGCGAGCTTCTTGTGCTCCTCGTCGTACCCGCCCGGGAAGCGCCAGTCCATGCCCTCCCAGACCTTGGACTTGAAGAAGTCCGCCTCGGACTCGAAGCCCTCCGGGATCGGGAAGCGCGGCATCAGGTTCTTGAACTTGAACATGCCCTCGGTGTCGACCCGGGAGGCGACCAGCAGTTGGCTGTTGCGGCAGCCCTCCTGCCAGGCGTCCGAGGAGTCCAGGGCGTACATCTCGGCGGCGGACTTGATGTAGTAGCCGGTGCCGTCGAAGCGGAAGCGGTCCGGGTCCGAGAGGTTCTTGCCGGTCTGCACGCAGAGCAGCAGGTCGTGGGCGCCGGCGTCGGCCTCGGTGGTGTAGTGCGAGTCGTTGGTGACCACCGGGGGGATGTTCAGCTTCCTGCTGATCTCCAGCAGCCCGTCGCGGACCCGCTTCTCGATGTCGAGGCCGTGGTCCATCAGCTCCAGGAAGTAGTTCTCCTTGCCGAAGATCTCCTGGTAGTCGGCGGCGGACTTCAGCGCCTCGTCGAACTGGCCGAGCCGCAGCCGGGTCTGCACCTCGCCGGACGGGCAGCCGGTGGTGGCCATCAGGCCGCCGGACAGCTCGGAGATCAGCTCCTTGTCCATCCGGGGCCACTTCACCAGCCAGCCCTCGGAGTACGAGCGCGAGGTCAGCTTGAACAGGTTGTGCAGGCCCTCCTTGTTCCGGGCCCAGATGGTCTTGTGGGTGTACGCGCCGGACGCCGAGACGTCGTCCCGCTTCTGGTGCGGCTGGCCCCAGAGGATGCGCTTGGTGTTCGAGCGGGACTCGGGGGCGACGTACGCCTCGATGCCGATCACCGGGGTGATCCCGGCGTCGGTCGCCTGCCGGTGGAACTCGGCGGCGCCGTACATGTTCCCGTGGTCGGTCATCGCGACGTGGGTCTGCCCCAGCCGCTCGACCTCCTTGAACATCTGCTTCAGCCGGGCGGCACCGTCCAGCATCGAGTACTCGGTGTGGACGTGCAGATGCGCGAACGGCTGGTCGCTCAAGGCGGGGCCTCCGGAGGCTCTGGTGCTGATCGGGTGGGCCGGCGAACGCGGAGGTCACGGGGCAGAGGGCCGGGAAACGAATGCGGCCCGGAACACCTCTCGGGGTCCGGACCGTCACTCACGCGTTCACGGGTCCACTCTAGCCCTCTTCGAACGCCGTCCCCGCTCGCTCGAAAGCCGTCCAGCCCAGCCCGGCGAGTCGCTCCCCGGCGGCGTCCCTGACCCCCGGCAACTCGATCGGATCGTCCACCAGGGACACCAGCCGGGCCCGGACGTACGGGGTGTCCGGGGCGTGCCGCACCCCCAGCAGTCGGGCCCGCGCCTCGCAGTCCCGGAGCGACTCGGTGAAGGCCTCCCCCGTGCCCGCCGACCCCAGCGCCGCCAGGGCCTCCAGGTACCCGGCCCGCTCGGACGAGTGCGGGGTGTACAGCCAGAACCGGCGCAGCAGCGAGGCCGCGTCGGCCGCCTCCGGGCCGAACCGCGCCAGCCGGCGGGCCGTGAGCGCGGGGCCGCACCAGCTGCGGTCCACCCAGGCCCGCTCCAACTCGGCGACCAGCGCCGCGAGGTCCGGCTCCGCGCCCTCCTCCTCCGGCTCCGGGTCCCGCCGCTCACCGTGTTCCGGCACCGCGCCGCCCGCCGGAGCGGGGCCGGCCGAAGGCCCCCGCCCGCCCTCCCGGGGACACGCCCGCAGCGCCTCCCGGGCCTCGACCGAGCCGCCGAGCGCCAGCAGCTCCAGCACCCGGGCGGCCCGCCCGCGGACGGCCTCGCCCCCGGCCAGAAGCTCGACCACCGGCCCGAGCGGCAACTCCAGGTCCCGGACCAACCGGGCCAGGTACCGGTGCCGCTCGTCGACGGTCGGATCCCAGCGCCACTCCCACCGGATGCAGCCGTACACCAGCTCCGCCGCCGCGGCCGGGTCCTCCGCCGCGATCAGCGCACCCTGCCCCCGCCCGCGCTGGAGCAGCCCCGGCAGGGTGCTCGCCGGTGCGTACTCGTATCTCCGCTCCACCACCCCATCCTCACAGAGGCTCCCGCCCCGGGCCGCCGCCGGCCCGCCCGGACCCCGCCCGACCCGGCCCGCCCGGACCGCGCCGCCCTCAGGACGCCAGCAGCCCCGCCACCCGGCCGATCTCCGCCGCCACCGCCCCCGGCTCGGCCGCGACCGTCACCCGCGCGACCCCGTCCAGCCCCGGGTGCCCGCCGACCCGGACGGACCACTCCGCGTTCCGCAGCAGGTCGAGGTCGTTGATGTCGTTGCCGAAGGCGACGTACTCCTCGATCCCCAGCGAGCGCAACGCCTCCCACTTGTTGGTGGCCCCCGGCGCGAAGTCGATGATCGCCTCGTCCAGGTGGTGGTTCACCGTCAGGCCGAGCCCCCGGCCGGCCTCGGCCAGCCCCTCCGGGTCCGCGCCCCCGACGACCAGGAACTTGACCACCTCGGGCAGTTCCGCCAGCGCCACCCGGCGGGCCAGCCCGCCCTGGTCCACCCGGGCGCGGATCGGGTGGTCCGCCGGGCCGGTGTACGCGTAGTCCCAGGGCCCGTCGGCGAGGTACGTTGCACCGTGCCGCCCGACCGCCTCCATCAGCGCCCCGAACCCGGCGGCGCCGAACGCGGCCCGGGCCCGCACCCGCCCGTCCACCGACACCAGACTGCCGTTCCCGCCGATCAGCACCGCCCCGGGGAACGCGCCGCCCAGCACCGGCAGCAGGTCCCGCACCGGCCGGGCGGACGCGAAGACCGGCCGGGCGCCGGCCCGCTCGCACTCCCCGATCGCCGCCAGGACGCGTTCGTCGATCGTCCGCCCGTCGAAGCAGAGCGTGCCGTCTATGTCGAAGACCACCGTGCGGGCGCGAAGTTCAGCCATTCCCGGATGATATCCACCCCACGGATCGCACCCGCACGGTCGTCCGGCGCCGGGGTCACCCGTCCAGGTCCGCCAGGAAGTCCAGCGCCGCCGCCCAGGCCTGCTCGGCGGCGTCCGCGTCGTAGTCGTCCAGCTCCGGGTCGGTGAACAGGTGCCCGGCGCCCTGGTAGCGGTGCACCTCGACCTCCGCGCCCGCCCGCCGCATCCGCAGGTACCAGGCGTTCAGCCAGTCCTCCGGCTCGAACGGGTCCGGCTCGGCCATGTGCAGCTGCACCGGGATCGAGGTCGCCGCGTCCTCCCGCAGGTCCGAGGTGCCGTGCAGGAGCAGCAGCCCGCGCGCCTTCTCGTCCGCCAGCGCCAGGTTCTGCGCGATCGCGCCGCCGAGCGCGAACCCGGCGTACACCAGCCCGTGCTCGGACAGCGGGGCGGAGACGGTCACCGCGCGGCGCAGCAGCTCGTCGGCGCCGCCGATCTCCTCCTGGAAGGCCTGCGCGGCGTCGGTGTCGTCGAAGGTGCGCCCCTCGAAGAGGTCCGGCGTGTGCACGGTGTGCCCGGCGGCGCGCAGCCGGTCGGCGGCGGCCTGCACGGCCGGGCGCGGGCCGTGGGCGGAGTGGAAGAGGACGATCTGGGCCACGGTTCGGGTCCTTCGACGAGCGGGTTCAGGGGTACCCACCCATGATCCCGCACCCGGCCCCGGATCCCCTCGCCCCGCTCCGCCCCGCCCCCGCCACCGCCCCGGGCCGGCCGGGGTCAGCCCTGCGGGCTCCAGGAGGCGACCAGGTCGAGCAGCCCGGGGAAGCGGGCGTCGAGGTCCTCGACCCGCACCCGGCTGCGGCGTTCCAGCCCGTACTGGCGCTGCCGGGTGATCCCCGCCTCCCGCAGCGCCTTGAAGTGGTGGGTGAGCGAGGACTTCGGCCGGTCGAGGCCGAACCAGCCGCAGGAGTGGTCGAAGCCCTCGGACTCCAGCAGGAGCTTGCGGACGATGGTGAGCCGCAGCGGGTCGCTGAGCGCGCCCAGCACGGTCTCCAGCCGCAGCTCGTCGACGCCCGGTTCGGGCAGTGGCTCGGGTAGGTCGGACGGCTCGGGGAACACCGTGAAGGCGGTCGTACCGGTCCTGCTCGCGGGCATGGGCGACTCCTCAACTCCTCGTGACTCCACGGCCGCTGACCGTCGGCCATCAGTACGACTCCAATCGTACTTCATGCTAGGTTCGACTCGACTCGTACTGCTGCGGCGCCCGCCGCACGCCTCGGGAGGGAACAGTCATGCCCATCACCCGGACCGCCGCCGCCCGGCCCGTCGCCCGGCCCGCCCCCGCACCCCTGTGGTGGATCTGGCTCGCCGCCTGGCCGGTCACCGCCGTCTTCGTCCTGTCCAACGCCGCCACCCCGCTGTACGTCCTGTGGCAGCACGACATCGGCTTCTCCAAGGGCACCCTGACCGTGGTGTTCGCGTCCTACATCGTCGGCCTGATCGGCTCGCTGCTGGTCTCCGGCGTGGTCTCCGACCGGGTCGGCCGCAAGCCGGTCCTGCTGCCCGCCCTGGCACTGGGCCTCGCCGCCTGCCTGGTCTTCGGGACGGCCACCGGCGTCGCCGCACTGATCACGGCACGCCTGTTCACCGGCATCGCGGTCGGCGCCGTCGTCTCGGCCGGGATGGCCGCGGTCACCGACGTCGCCGGGCCGGAGCGCAAGCGGACCGCCGCCCTGCTCGCCTCCTGCGCGATGGTCTTCGGCGCCGGCCTCGGCCCGCTGCTCGCCGGCCTGCTCTCCGAGCTGGCACCCGCCCCCACCCGCACCGTGTTCGTGGTGGAGGCCGTGCTCCTCGCCGCCGCGGTCCTGGTCGTGCTGCGGATACCGCTGCCCGCCCCGACGCCCCGCACCCCTGAGTCCGGCATCCCTGAGTCCAGCACCACGGAGTCCGCCGGTCCGGAGCCCCGCCGCCGGGGCGCCTGGATCCGGGTGCCCGGCGTCCCGCGCGGCAACGGCCGCCGACTCGCCCTCGGCATCGCGGTGTTCGCGCCCGGCATCACCGCGACCTCGTTCGTGCTCTCGCTCGGTCCGTCGCTGCTGTCCGGCCTGCTCGGCACCTCCAACCGGATCGTCGCCGGCGCCACGGCCTTCGTGATGTTCCTCGCCGCGACCGGAGTGCAGTTCGCCGTCCGGCGGCTGCGCCGCCGCACCATCCTGACGGCCGGCGCGGCCGCCACCGCGCTCGGCACGGTCGCCCTGGTCGCCGCCGTGCACACCGGCGCGGTGGCGGTGCTGGTCCTCGCGGCCCTGCTGGCCGGCGCCGGCCAGGGCATGGGCCAGCTCGGCGGCCTCTCCCTGCTGAACGCCGGCATCCCGCCGCGGCGGCTGGCCGAGGCCAACGCCGCGCTCAACGTGGGCGGTTACCTCCCGGCCGGCCTGCTGCCGGTCTCGGCCGGCTACCTCAGCGACGCGGTGGGCCTGACCACCGGCGCCACGGTCTTCGGCGCCGTCCTGCTGGGCCTGGCCGTCCTCGGCGGCCTCCTGGTCCTCGCCACCGGGCGCGAGGTGACCGACCCGGCCTGACGCGTCCCGCCCCGCCCGCTCCGCTCAGATGTTCGTAACATTCCTTCCTTTAGGTATGTTTCCTTCCCTGGTCAGTGGAGGCCGACTTGAGCGGATTTTTCTGCTGCGGGAACCATTGCAGCAACATTCCATCCCGATGGTATGTATGGCCTTGGTCACCGACGAAGGGCAGGGGCATGGCAAAGCAGGAGCGGGCGCGACGCACGCGGGAGAAGGCCCTGACCGCGGCGGCCGAGATCTTCGCCGCCCACGGCTACGAGAGCACCACGCTGAACACGGTGGCCGACCGGATCGGTATGACCAAGGGCGCCCTCTACGGCCACTTCCCCTCGAAGGGATCACTGGCCCGGGCGCTGATCGACGAGTCCCGGACCACCTGGACGAGCCTGCGCGCCGAGTACGACACCCCGGGTGCCGACGCCGCCGAGGTGCTCGAAGCCGTCGTGGTGGGCTTCGCCGACCGACTGCGGTCGGACGTACGGCTGCGGGCCGCGCTCCGGCTCGCGGCCGACTGCCCCGGGCTGGCGCAGTCCCCCGCCGACGTCCTCGCCGAGATGCACGTCGGACTGACCGAGCTGGTCCACCGGGCGCAGCGGGACGGCGGCTTCCCCGAGCACAGCCCGTCCCTGGTCGCCGAACTGCTGCTGGTCGTGATCCGCGGCCTGCTGAACTCCCGCCCCGCCTGCGGCGACAGCGCCCCCGCCCCCGGCGGCGAGCCGCTGTGGCAACTGCTCTTCACCGCCCTGACGGGAAGCGCCGGTTGCACCGGGAGCGCCGGACGCCCGGCGCTCCCCCGCCCCTGACTCCGCTCCCCCCGGAGCCGCCGCTCCCCGGCGCCGGCCCCGACCCCGTTACGACACCACGTCCTTGCGCGCGAACCCGCGGAAGGCCAGCGCCAACAGCACCACCGCGTACGACAGCGACAACGACACCCCCTGCACCATCCCACCCCACTCCAGCTGCGGTTGGAGGGCGTCCGCCCACGCGTACTGCCAGTGCGCCGGCAGCCACTCCCGCAGGTCCCCCAGCGCGGTGACGGCGTCCAGCACCCCGGTGATGATCGACACGAACACCGCCCCGCCGACCGCCCCCAGCGGCGCGTCCGTCGCCGTCGACAGCCAGAACGCCAGCGCGGCGATCACGAGTTCGCTCAGGAACACGAACGCCACCGCGATCGCGATCCGGGGCAACGCCTCCCCGGCCGGCAGGCTGGCCCCGGCCGGCAGCTTGAGGTCCCCCCAGCCGTACGCCACGGTCCCCACGACCAGACCGATCGCGGGCAGCATGACCACCGCCACCGCCGAGAAGGCCAACCCGACCAGGAACTTGCGGGCCAGCAGCCGGGCCCGCGGCACCGGCGCGGCCAGCAGGTAGCGCAGCGAGGACCAACTGGCCTCCGAGGCCACGGTGTCCCCGCAGAACAGCGCGACCGGGATCACCAGCATGAAGCCGGTGCCGACGAACAGCATGGTGACGGCGAAGTTGGCCCCCGAGGCGGTGGCCAGGTCGATGAAGGTGGTCCGGTCCGGGCGCCCCGGGGTGCCGCCGATCTGGAACGCCGCCAGGATGACGAACGGCATCGCGGCCAGCACCCCGCCGATCACCAGCGTGCGGCGGCGGCGCAGTTGCCGCATCGCCTCCACCCGCAGCGGCAGCGTCCGGCTCGCCCGGTACCCCTCGGCGTGGTCCGCCGAAGCACCACCCGCCGGGCCACCGGCCCCCGAACCACGGTCCGTAGCAGCGACGTTCACGCCGCACCTCCGATCAACGACAGGAACGCGTCCTCCAGGCGCCGCTGCGGCCCGGCGCTCTCCACCGGCACCCCGAGCCGCACCAGCTCCGCCACCAGCTCGCTCGCCGCCAGCCCGTCCAGCCGGACCAGCAGCCCGCCCTCGACGGCCTCCGCCGCGCCGACCCCGGCCAGCGCGCCGACCTTCTCGACCACCGACTCCGGCTCGAAGGGCTCCGCCACGCCGATCATCAACAGCTCGCCGGCGCCGACGATCTCCCCGACCGGCCCGGCCGTCACCAGCCGCCCGCGGTCCATCACCACGAGGTCGGTGCAGCTCTGCTCGACCTCGGCCAGCAGGTGGCTGGACACGATGACGGTCCGCCCGGCGGCCGCGTACCGGATCATCACCTCGCGCATCTCGCGGATCTGCGGCGGGTCCAGCCCGTTGGTCGGCTCGTCCAGGATCAGCAGGTCCGGCATCCCGAGCATCGCCTGCGCGATCGCCAGCCGCTGCCGCATGCCCTGCGAGTACGTCCGCACCGCCCGGTCGAGCGCCTCGCCGAGCCCGGCGATCGCGAGCGCCTCGTCGAACCGCGCGTCGGCCTCCGGCCGTCCGGTGGCCTGCCAGTACAGCCGCAGGTTGGCCCGTCCGGTGAGGTGCGGCAGGAACCCCGCGCCCTCGACGAACGCCCCGACCCGCGAGAGCACCGGCGCCCCGGGGCGGATCAGGTGCCCGAAGACCCGGATCTCCCCGGCGTCCGGCCGGATCAGACCCATCAGCATCCGCAGCGTGGTGGTCTTGCCCGCACCGTTCGGCCCGAGCAGGCCGAGCACCTGCCCCTGCTCCACCCGGAACCCCAACTCCCGCACCGCGTAACGGTCCTGGGAGCCCTTGTAGCGCTTGCTCAGCCCGCTGATCAGCAGCGGTACCCCGGCCAGCTCCGGATCGAACTCCGCGCCCGACTGCCGGCCGGCCGCCGACCGCCGCCGTCGCACCAGCGGCAGCAGCACCAGCCCGGCGGCCACCACCACCGCGACCACCGGCAGCAGCCAGGTCCGCGCGGGCAGCGGCGCCGACTCCGTGACCAGCTCGTCGACGGTCGGCACGGTGAGCGCCCCGGCCACCGCCACCCGGTAGGTGGCCGGCTCGGCTGGCGAGGCGTACGCCAGGTCGGTGGAGGCCAGCACCAGCCGCAGCCGGTGCCCGGCCGGGAAGTCGTGGTCCACGGCGGGGAGCCGGACCGTCACCGTCCGCCCGCCCGTCGCGTCCGCGCCGGTCACCCGCAGCGGGGCCGCCAACTGCTGCGGCAGCACCGCCTTGCCGTCCGGACCGACGTCGTACAGCTTCGCGAAGAGCACCGCGTCCGGCCGGTCCGCCGTCACCCGGACGGACACCGTCGGCTGCCCGGTGAGGTGCACCGACCTGTCCAGCGGCGCCGACTCGAAGGCCGCGTTCTGCCCGGGGAAGTCCAGCGACAGCCCGGCCCCCAGCGACGCGGCCTGGCTGAGCGCCCCGATCCCGGGCAGCGTCGAGATGCCCGGCGGCGCCCCGCCGGGCGGATTGGCGACGGTCCGCTCCCCGCCGGCCAGGTCGATCGAGCGCGTCCCCGTGCCCCCCAGGCCCGGGTACCGGTCGGCGTCCGCGCCGCGCAGCACGGCCTGGAACCCGGTCGAGTCGACCCCGCCGGTCCGGGTCACCCGGAACTGCGGCCCGGTGTCATTGCCGCGCCCCCGCAGGTAGTGGTCGAACCAGGCGGTCACCCGGTCGTCCACCCGGGCGCTGGTGTCCGTCCCGCCGTCGTGGCCGCCCGCGAACCAGTCCACCGCGACGGGTGCGCCGTTGGCCGCCACCGCCTTGGCGATCTGGTCCCCCTGGTCCAGCGGGAACAGCGAGTCCTGCTGCCCCTGCACCACCAGGGTGGGCACCTTCAGCTGCGCCGCGACCGAGGACGGGCTCGACCTGTCCAGCAGCGCGACGGCCTCCGGGTCGGCGTGCCCGGCGGTCGCGACCCGGTCGTACATCTGGCAGAGCGACTCCAGGAACCGCCCGCAGCCGACCGCACCGGCCGCACCGCCACCGCCACCGGCCGCACCGCCACCGGCCGCATCCGACCCGGACGAGCCCGCCCCGGCCCCACCGCGCGGCGCGCCGCCCGAAGGCCCGAGGTCCCCCGCCGAGCCGGTGGTGAAGAAGATCCCGGCCCACAGCTTCTTGAACACGCCGTCCGCCGCGCCCGACCCCTCCACCCCCTGCGGGAACAGCGCGTCGGCCAGGTTCCACCAGGTGATCTGGGTGGCCACCGCGTCGATCCGGTGGTCGTACGCCGAGGCCAGCAACGCGATCGCCCCGCCGTAGGAGGCCCCCGTGATGCCGACCCGCGGGTCTCCCGGCGCGTCGAGCTGCACCTCGGGCCGCTGGGCCAGCCAGTCCACCAGGTGCTTGACGTCCTCCACCTCGCGGTCGGGCGCGTTCAGGCCGATCTTCCCGCCGGAGTGCCCGAAGCCGCGCGCCGACCAGGTCAGCACGGCGTAGCCCTGCCGGGCCAGCTGCTCGGCGCGGTCCCGCTCGCCCTCCTTGGAGCCGCCGAAGCCGTGCGCGAGCAGGACGGCCGGCCGCGGGCTGCTGCCGGTGGTGAAGAACGAGGTGTCCAGCTGGACCTGCTGGGTGCTGCCGGGCGTCTCCGGCATGGAGAGGAAACGATCCTCTTGACGGACCGCCTGTTCACCGCCGGACGCCACCGCCGCCGTCCCGACCCCGACGACCGCCACCAGGGCCACCGCCCCGGCCACCAGCCTGCGCCGCACCGACGTACCCCGGCCGCGCCATCGGCGCCATGCCCCACCGAACTCCATGAGGGCTGATCGTATCCGCCGTCCGGGTAGGTGCCCGATAAAGCCACCAACCCTTTTCACCCGGTTCGCCCCGTTGAACGCCGGTATCGTACGGCTCATCCGCCTCCCGCTCGCCTCCCCGCCCACTCCCCACCCCCGAGAAGGTCCCCGTGCTCTGGCCGCTGATCACCCTGCTCGCCACCGTCGCCGCCACCCTGGCGGTCGGCTGGATCGTCGACCAGGTCCTCCAGCGGATCAGCGCCGACCACCCCGGGGCACCGGTCTGGGCACTGCTCCGGCGCTGCCGTATCCCGCTCCAACTCGCCCTGGTGTCAGCCCTGTTGCTCGCCGCCGACCCGCTCAGGCGGATCTTCCACCTGACCGGGGACGAAGGCGCCCACCACCTGGTCCTGCTGCTCCTGCTCGCCTCGCTCGGCTGGCTCGCCGTCCGCGTGGCGGCCGCCCTCCTGGAGGCGCTGCTCCGCCGCTACGAGACGGTCACCGACGACCCGGCCCGGGTGCAGCGGGTCCGGACCCAGTTGAGCATGCTGCGCCGGGTGGTCAGCGCGGTGATCGTCGTGGTCACCGCCGCCGTGATGCTGCTGACCTTCTCCGCCATGCGCACCGTCGGCGCCAGCCTGCTCGCCTCGGCCGGTCTGATCGGCATCGTGGCCGGCATCGCCGCCCAGAGCACCCTGGGCAACTTCTTCGCCGGCCTGCAGATCGCCTTCGGCGACACCGTCCGGATCGGCGACACGGTGGTGGTGGACGGCCAGCAGGGCACGGTCGAGGAGATCACCCTCTCCTACCTGGTGGTCCGGCTCTGGGACCAGCGCCGGCTGATCGTCCCGGTCTCCTACTTCGTCAACAAGCCCTTCGAGAACTGGACCCGCCGCGACCCCGGCCTGCTCGCCGCCGTCCTGCTCCACCTCGACCACACCACCCGGGTCGACGAGCTCCGGTCCGCCCTGCACGTCCTCCTGGCGAAGCACCCGCTCTGGGACGGCGCCGAGTGGGCCCTCAACGTCACCGACACCACCCCCAGCACCATCGTCGTGCGCGCCACCATGACCGCCCGCACCCCCGACGACGCCGCCCAACTCCGCTTCGACGTCCGCGAACAGCTCATCGCCCACCTCCGCGACGAGCACCCCCACGCCCTCCCCCGCCTCCGCACCACCGACGGCTGACCCCCGCCCCCGCCCTCCCCCGGACGACGAAGTCCCCGCGCCCGACAAGGGCACGGGGACTGCTTCGTCCAGGCCGATGGAGTCCTGGTGGAGTCCTACAGGACCCTGGTCATCGTCCGGTGCGGAATCCCGGCATCGTCGTACACCGGCCCCTCCGCCAGGTACCCCAGCCGCTCGTAGAACCCGAGCGCCTGCACCTGCGCGTGCAGCTCGACCTCGACGCCCCCGCGCGCGGCCCCCGCCGCCTCGATCGCCCGGACGAGCTCGGCCCCGAGCCCCGTCCCCCGGCTCGCCGCCAGGACGGCGAGCCGCCCGAGCAGCACCCGTCCCGCGACGCCCCCGGTCAGCTCGGCCGCCTGGTCGCCGAAGATCAGCCGCCCGGTCCCCAGCCCGGCCCCGTCCGCGCCCACGGCGAGCAGGTGCACCGAGGTCGCGTCGTACTCGTCGTACTCCAGCTCCTCCGGCACGTTCTGCTCGACGACGAACACCTCACGCCGGACCGCCCGCACCAGCTCCAGGTCCGCCTCGCCCTCGGCGACCCGGATCGCGAAACCCGTCACCTCAGCTCTCCGAGGCGATGATGTCCAGCGCCTTCTGGAGGTCCGCCGGGTACTCGCTGCTGAACTCGACCCACTGCCCGTCCGCCGGGTGCTCGAAGCCGAGCGAGACGGCGTGCAGCCACTGCCGGGTGAGCCCGAGCCGCTTGGCCAGCGTCGGGTCGGCGCCGTAGGTCAGGTCGCCCACGCAGGGGTGCCGCAGCGCGGACATGTGGACACGGATCTGGTGGGTGCGGCCGGTCTCCAGCTTGATGGCCATCAGCGAGGCCGCCCGGTACGCCTCGATCAGGTCGTAGTGGGTGACGGACGGCTTGCCGTCGCGGGTCACCGCCCACTTCCAGTCCGCGCTGGGGTGGCGCCCGATCGGCGCGTCGACCGTGCCGCTCAGCGGGTCCGGGTGCCCCTGGACCAGCGTGTGGTAGCGCTTGTCGGTGATCCGGTCGTGGAACTGCCGCTTGAGGTCGGTGTAGGCCCGCTCGGACTTGGCGACGACCATCAGTCCCGAGGTGCCGACGTCCAGCCGGTGCACGATGCCCTGGCGCTCGGCGGCGCCCGAGGTGGAGATCCGGTAGCCGGCCGCGGCGAGCCCGCCGATGACGGTGGGGCCGGTCCAGCCGGGGCTCGGGTGCGCGGCGACGCCGACCGGCTTGTCGATCAGCACGATGTCGTCGTCGTCGTGGACGATCCGCATGCCCTCGACCGCTTCGGCCACGATCTGCACCGGCGAGGCGGGAGCGGGGATCTCGACCTCCAGCCAGGAGCCGGCGGTCACCCGGTCCGACTTGCCGGCCACGGCGCCGTCGAGCGTCACCTTGCCCTCGGCGGCCAGTTCGGCGGCCTTGGTCCGGGAGAAGCCGAACATCCGGGCCAGGGCGGCGTCGAGGCGCTCGCCCTCCAGGCCGTCGGGAACGGGGAGGCTGCGGATCTGCGCTGCGGTACTCACCCGTACGAGTATGCCGGAAACGCGCCGCACCCCCTCCCCCTGCCGGTCCGGCCGGAGGACGGCCCCGTTACTTCGCGGCCTTCTCCGGCTGCTGGTGCACGGTCCCGTCCGGGTTGCTGCCCCGGAAGGAGAGCAGCACCACGAGGATCCCGCCGCAGACGATCGCCGAGTCCGCGAGGTTGAACACCGCGAAGTGCTGGACGGAGATGAAGTCCACCACGTGCCCGCGGAAGACGCCCGGCGCCCGGAACAGCCGGTCGGTGAGGTTGCCGAGCGCGCCGCCGAGCAGCAGCCCGAGCGCGATCGCCCACGGAAGGCTGTACAGCCGCCGGGCGATCCGCCAGATCACCACGATGACGGCCGAGGCGATCATCGTGAAGACCACGGTCAGCGCCTGGCCCATGCCGAAGGCCGCACCGGAGTTCCGGATCACCTGGAAGGTGACGACGTCGCCGATCACCTTGATCGCCGCGTGGTTCTCCAGCTTGGCGACGACCAGCAGCTTGCTGGCGAGGTCGATCAGGAAGGCGAGGACCGCGACGACCAGCAGCACCCCGACCCGACGCGGGCCCTTGGGCTTGTCCACCGCCGTGGCACCGCCCACCTGGGCCTCCACGTCATCGGCGGGGTTCGGGACGGCGTCGTCCCGGGTCTGGGGGGAACCTTGCGTACTGATGATCCGCTCCGCTGCCGATGTGGGCCGGTGAGGGCCTGAACGCGTCCGTGCCGACGGGTCAGGCGAGGTTACGGGGTCGAGCGTACGGCAAGCCCGACCCCCCGCGTCGCTCCGGTCACCCGACCGAGTCGCCCGACTGGGCCGCCCGTTCGGACCACCCGCCCGGCGCCCCGCTCAGCGGCGTTCCTGCTTCGCCTTGCACTGCACGCACAGGGTCGCCCGGGGGAAGGCCTGCACCCGGGCCTTGCCGATCGCCTGCCCGCAGGACTCGCAGATGCCGAAGCCGACGCCCTCCAGCCGCTCCAGCGCGCGCTCGGTCTGGGCGAGGCTGTCCCGCGCGTTGTTGGCGAGCGCCAGCTCGCTCTCCCGCGAGATGTTCTTCGTACCGGCGTCCACCTGGTCGTCGCCGGCTCCGTCGTTGGAGTCGCGCATCAGCCCGGAGATGGCCGCCTCGGCGGCCTCGATCTCGCCGCGCAGCCGCAGCAGGTCGCCCTGCAGCTCGTCGTGCAGCTCGTGGACCTCCGCCGAGGTCCAGGGGTCCTCCCCCGGTCGGACCGGCAGGGTCGCCGGGTCCACCGACTCGGCTCCGCGCGGCACGGTGACGGTGTCGGTACTGGTGTTCTGAGGTGCGGTAGTGGTCACGGTCCCCTCCCCTGGATCGGCCGCCACGGCCTTGCGTGCCCGCTTGGTGGCGGTACCCGCGCCGGTTGCCTTCTCAGCCATGGCTTCGACCCCATCTACGAACGAATCGAGCCGCCGGTTCCCGGCGGCCTCCAGTGCCGGAACGATAATCCCGATCAAAACCGGTCACAACCTGACATACCGGCGCCCCAGAGTGATCCCACCCAGGCAGCCGCCCCAGCCGCCACGCCCCGCGCACCGACAGAACTTGTGCCCACCCCGCCCCCGCCTAACCGCCCCCGCCGACCGGCCCGGACCACCGTCCCCGGCCCGCTCCCCCGAATCCCTTTGGACAAACCGTCTCGCCCGGCCGATACACTGACCCTGCAAGGCGCAGATGGGACGAGTACCGACGTACGCAGCCACCAGCGACCCGGGGACGGTGTGAGCCCGGGGGCGTGCACGACGGGAAGATCACCCCGGAGCCGCCGGAAGAACGGCCACCGCAGCGACGGCGGCCCACTAGACCCGGCAGCAAGCCCAAACAAGAGGGCCGCGACGCAGCACCGCGGCCAAGGAGGGTGGTACCGCGGGGCGGCCCGGCCGTCTCGTCCCTCCGGAGGATCCAGTCCCAGCATCCGCCGGAGGTAGACGCCCGCGATGAGCACCTACAACCCCGTTCCCGCGCAGGTGGACCTGCCTGCCCTGGAGCACCAGATCCTGTCGTTCTGGCAGGACAACAAGATCTTCCAGCGCAGCCTGGAGCAGTCCGAGGGCCGCCCCGAGTGGGTCTTCTACGAGGGCCCGCCGACCGCCAACGGCATGCCCGGCGCCCACCACATCGAGGCCCGCGTCTTCAAGGACGTCTTCCCGCGCTTCCGGACGATGAAGGGCTACCACGTCGCCCGCAAGGCCGGCTGGGACTGCCACGGCCTCCCGGTCGAGCTGGCCGTCGAGAAGGAGCTGGGCTTCTCCGGCAAGCAGGACATCGAGGCGTACGGCATCGCCGAGTTCAACGCCAAGTGCCGCGAGTCGGTGACCCGCCACACCGACGCCTTCGCCGAGCTGACCACCCGCATGGGGTACTGGGTCGACCTCGACGAGGCCTACCGGACGATGGACCCGTCGTACGTCCAGTCCGTCTGGTGGTCGCTCAAGCAGATCTTCGACAAGGGCCTGCTGGTCCAGGACCACCGGGTCGCCCCCTGGTGCCCGCGCTGCGGCACCGGCCTGTCCGACCACGAACTCGCCCAGGGCTACGAGACCGTGGTCGACCCCTCGGTGTTCGTCCGCTTCCCGCTGACCAGCGGCCCGCTGGCCGGCCGGGCCGCCCTGCTGGTCTGGACCACCACCCCGTGGACCCTGGTCTCCAACACCGCCGCCGCCGTGCACCCGGAGGTCACCTACGTGGTGGCCACCGACGGCACCGAGCAGCTGGTCGTCGCCGAGCCCCTGCTCGGCAAGGCCCTCGGCGAGGGCTGGGAGGCCACCGGCGAGTCCTTCACCGGCGCCGAGATGGAGCGCTGGGCCTACCGGCGCCCCTTCGACCTGGTCGAGATCGAGAACGCCCACTACGTCCTCAACGCCGACTACGTCACCACCGAGGACGGCACCGGCATCGTCCACCAGTCCCCGGCCTTCGGCGCGGACGACCTCGCGACCTGCCGCAGGTACGGCCTGCCGGTGGTCAACCCGGTGCTCGGCGACGGCACCTTCGCCCCCGAGGTCCCGCTGGTCGGCGGCCAGTTCTTCAAGAAGGCCGACGAGGCCCTGGTCGCGGACCTCAAGGAGCGCGGCCTGCTCTTCCGCCACCTGCCGTACGAGCACAGCTACCCGCACTGCTGGCGCTGCCACACCGCGCTGCTCTACTACGCGCAGCCGTCCTGGTACATCCGGACCACCGCCGTCAAGGACGCGATGATCCGCGAGAACGAGGCCACCAACTGGTTCCCGGAGACGGTCAAGCACGGCCGCTTCGGCGACTGGCTGAACAACAACATCGACTGGGCGCTCAGCCGCAACCGCTACTGGGGCACCCCGCTGCCGATCTGGCGCTGCGAGGAGGGCCACCTCACCTGCGTCGGCTCGCTGGCCGAGCTCAGCGAGCTCACCGGCACCGACCGGAGCGACCTCGACCCGCACCGCCCGTACATCGACGAGGTGACCTTCGCCTGCCGCGACTGCGGCGGCACCGCCACCCGCGTGCCCGAGGTCATCGACGCCTGGTACGACTCGGGCTCGATGCCCTTCGCCCAGTACGGCTACCCGTACCAGAACAAGGAGCTGTTCGAGAAGCGCTACCCGGCGCAGTTCATCTCCGAGGCGATCGACCAGACCCGCGGCTGGTTCTACACGCTGATGGCCGTCGGCACCCTGGTGTTCGACAGGAGCAGCTACGAGAACGTCGTCTGCCTGGGCCACATCCTGGCCGAGGACGGCCGCAAGATGTCCAAGCACCTGGGCAACATCCTGCAGCCGATCCCGCTGATGGACCAGCACGGCGCCGACGCCGTCCGCTGGTTCATGGCGGCCGGCGGCTCGCCCTGGTCCGCCCGCCGGGTCGGCCACGGCACCATCCAGGAGGTGGTCCGCAAGACCCTCCTCACCTACTGGAACACCGTCGCCTTCCAGGCCCTGTACGCCCGCACCTCGAACTGGGCGCCCTCCGCGAACGACCCGGCCCCGGCCGACCGTCCGCAGCTGGACCGCTGGGTGCTCTCCGAGCTGAACACCCTGGTCCGCGAGGTCGACGCGGCCTTCGAGGCGTACGACACCCAGCGCGCCGGCAAGCTGCTCTCCGGCTTCGTCGACGACCTCTCCAACTGGTACGTCCGCCGCGGCCGCCGCCGCTTCTGGCAGGGCGACGCCGCCGCGCTCGCCACCCTGCACGAGGCGCTGGAGACCGTCACCCGGCTGATGGCCCCGCTCACCCCGTTCATCACCGAGCGGGTCTGGCAGGACCTGGTCGTCCCGGTCGCCCCGGAGGCCCCGGCCTCGGTGCACCTGGCGACCTGGCCGGTGGCCGACGAGGCCCTGATCGACACCGAGCTCTCCCGGCACATGGCGCTGGTCCGCCGCCTGGTCGAGCTGGGCCGGGCCACCCGCGCCGAGTCCGGCGTGAAGACCCGCCAGCCGCTCTCCCGCGCGCTGGTCGCCGCCCAGGGCTGGGCGGAGCTGCCGGCCGACCTGCGCGCGCAGATCGCCGAGGAGCTCAACGTCTCCACCCTGGAGTCCCTGGCGGAGGTCGGGGGTTCGCTCGTCGACACCAGCGCCAAGGCCAACTTCCGCGCCCTCGGCAAGCGTTTCGGCAAGGGCGTGCAGGACGTCGCCAAGGCGGTCGCCGCCACCGACGCCGCCCGCCTGGCCGCCGAACTGCGGGCGAACGGCGAGACCTCGGTCGAGCTGAACGGCGAGACGGTCACCCTCTCCCCCGACGAGGTCATCATCACCGAGACCCCGCGCGAGGGCTGGGCGGTCGCCAACGAGTCCGGCGCCACCGTCGCCCTCGACCTGGCCATCACCCCGGAGCTGAAGCGCCTCGGTGTCGCCCGCGACGCCATCCGCCAGATCCAGGAGGCCCGCAAGAACTCCGGCCTGGACGTCGCCGACCGGATCGTCCTGCGCTGGCGCGCCACCTCGGAGGAGACCGCCGAGGCCATCGCCGAACACGGTCCGCTGGTCGCCGAGGAGGTCCTCGCCACCGACTTCGCCGCCGGCGCGGCCGACTGGAACTCCGAGACCTTCACCGACGAGTCCCTCGGCCTGGCCTTCCAGCTCCGCAAGGCCTGACCCGCCCCGAAGCCGCCGTCACCCCCACCGGGGCGACGGCGGCTTCGCCGTACCCCCGGCACTCCGTCCGCCCCCGCTGCACCCCCGCGCGCCGGAGCCCGCACGCCCGCACCCGCACGAAAAGGCGCCCCCTGCCCGACCCGGAGGTCAGGAAGGGGGCGCCCTCGAAGAGCAGTGCTACAACCTCAGTTGTCGCCGTCCTCGTCGATCAGGAAGCCCCGCATCGGCGCCGGAGCCTGCTGCATCGGCTGCGGCGGCTGCGGACGGACGGCCGCCATCGGCTGGGTCATCCCGGCCGGCTGCATCTGCGGAGCCCCGGTGTTGCCACCGGCACCCTGCCCGCCGAAGCTCGGCGCCGGCACGTTCCCACCGAAGGAGCTCTGCCCGCCGAAGGACGGCGCGTTGCCGCCGAAGGACGGCTGGTTGCCACCGAAGGACGGCGCACCGGAGCCCATCGCACCGGCACCGGCCGGCGCCATCGACGAGGCCGCCGGCGGCAGCGACGCGGTGGCGGGGATCCGCGGCGGGGCGAGCGAGTCGTCCGCCTGCGACTCCAGCTGGCGCAGCTGGGTCTCCAGGTACGACTTCAGACGCGTGCGGTACTCACGCTCGAACGCCCGCAGGTCCTCGACCTTGCGCTCCAGCGTGGCCCGCGCCGACTCCAGCGACCCCATCGCGACGCGGTGCTTCTCCTGCGCGTCCCGCTCCAGGGCGTCGGCCTTGGCCCGGGCGTCGCGCTCCAGACCCTCGGCCCGGCTGCGCGCCTCGCCGACGATCTTGTTGGCCTCGGAACGGGCCTCGGAGATCGCCTGGTCGGCGGTCTGCTGAGCGAGCGCCAGCACGCGGGCGGCACTGTCGCCACCGGGGCCCTGCTGCTGCTGCATCGGGCCGCCGAGCGGGCCGCCCATCTGCTGCGGGCCGCCCATCGGGCCGCCCATCGGCTGCATCTGCTGCTGCTGGCCCATGCCCTGGCCCATCGGGTTGCCCATCTGCTGCGGCCCACCGGGACCGCCCATGGGCTGGAGCATCTGACCGCCCATCGGCTGGACCAGCTGCTGCTGGCCGCCCATGGTCTGGCCCATCTGCTGCTGGCCCATCTGCTGCGGACCGCCGGGGCCCATCGGGCCGCCCTGGCCGGCCGGGAGCTGCGGCGCGCCGGACGGCAGGCCGAGGGGCTGGTTGCCCATCTGCTGCTGCGGACCGCCCGGGCCCATCTGCTGCGGACCGCCGGGACCCATCTGCTGCGGGCCACCCGGGCCCATCTGCTGCGGGCCGCCCGGGCCCTGCTGGCCGGGGACCGGCGGGCCGGATATGGCAGCCGGAACGGGAGCGGCCGGACGCTGGGCGTCCTGCGGCGGTTCCTTCCGCATGTTGGCCTGGTTCTGCGCGGCGGCGCGAGTCGCGGCGGCCAGCTTGGCCCGCAGGTCCTCGTTCTCCCGGAGGAGGCGGGTCAGCTCCGCCTCGACCTCGTCGAGGAAGGCATCGACCTCGTCCTCGTCATAGCCTTCACGCAGGCGGACGGTCGTGAACTGCTTGTTCCGAACGTCCTCGGGGGTCAATGGCATCTCTTCACCTCAACGTGATCGTCGGCACACCGGCATCCTGTCGCATCGCTCACCTACGACTAGGGGTGCACAAGCGAGATCAGGACATACACAATGATCATCAGTACGAAGAAGGACAGGTCGAGCGCCACGCCCCCGAAACGCAACGGCGGGATGAACCGCCGAAGAAGCTTGAGCGGCGGATCCGTGACAGTGTACGTGGCCTCCAGGACCAGGACCATGGCCTTGCCCGGCCGCCACGAACGCGCGAACTGGAAGACCCAGTCCATGACCAGTCGTACGAGCAGGAACACCAGGAAGACGGTCAGGGCGTAGTAGAGCACCGCCCACACGATGTCCATCGCGTTTTCCCTCTCCCCGGTCCTGGCCCTGAGGGCCTACCGCTCGTCACCTGTCGCCAACCACTGTCGATCAGATCCACACGAAAAGTCGTGGCCGGGTCAGCTCTGGTTGAAGAACCCACCCTCGGCGATCCGAGCCTTGTCCTCCGCCGTGACATCGACGTTAGCAGGCGACAGCAGGAACACCTTCTGTGTCACGCGCTCGATACTGCCGTGCAGACCGAAGACGAGTCCAGCGGCGAAGTCTACGAGCCGCTTCGCGTCCGTGTCGTCCATCTCGGTCAGATTCATGATCACGGGAGTCCCGCCACGGAACTGTTCCCCGATGGTACGGGCCTCGTTGTAGGTCCGGGGGTGCAGCGTGGTGATGCGGTAGGGCTCTCGTTCGTTCACTACCTTGGGCATGATCACCGGGGCGCTCTTCTCCAGGTTGTGGCGGCGTTCGGGTGTGATGGACGACACGGGGGCCATCCTCGGCGTCTCCTGCCGGATCGGCACCGCCGCCGGGACCGGCTGCGGGGTGATCGAGGAGACCGGTGCGGGCGCGGGGGCGGCTGCCGGCCGGGGGATGTCCTCGGTCCGCTGCCCGGTACGGATCGGCTCGGGGTCCGCGTCGTAGTCGTCGTCGGGGTCGTACCCCTGGCCGTCGTACGTCTCGTCCTCCACGAGGCCGAGGTAGACCGCCATCTTGCGCATTGCGCCGGCCATGCTCCTGTCTCCTCCGCTTGTGGTGGACCGGCTCCGCCCCGGCGGCCAGGCCGTACGGCCCTGCGCGCGGATTCCGCGGTCCGCCCACGACGACCCGTCAAGGCGACGCGCCGTCAGAGTTCGTGGGGTTGGGGCCGCGGAGCTGCGATCCACGGTTGGCTAGCACTCCGGAAAGCTGCTAGCTTCTGTCCTATTTTGTCCTGCAGTGTGATCTAACTACCCGGTGACGTTACCTGAGGGGTGACCTCACTCCGAGTACCGCCGTTCCGACGCGCACATGTGTCGCTCCGGCAGCAATCGCCTGCTCAAGGTCACCGCTCATACCTGCGGAGACCATGGTGGCAGCCGGATGGGCCGCCCGTACGGCGGTTGCGATTTCCGTCAGCCGCTCGAAGGCCCGGGCCGGGTCCCCGGCCAGCGGGCCGGCCAGCGGAGCGACGGTCATCACACCGTCCAGCCGGAGGCCGGGCGTGTCGGCGATCGCGTCGGTGAGTTCCGCCACGTCCTCCGGGGCGACCCCGGCCCGGTGCGCGCCCTCGCCGTGCTCCTTGTCGAGCGCCACCTGCACCAGGCAACCCAGTTCGGGCCGCTCGGACTTGAGCACGGCCGCGGAGAGCGACTCGACCAGCCGCAGCCGGTCCACCGAGTGCACGTGGTTCGCGTACCGGACGACCGAGCGGACCTTGTTGGTCTGCAGCTGTCCGACGAAGTGCCAGTCAAGAGGAAGGTTTCTGCACTGTTCCGCCTTGGGCGCGGCGTCCTGGTCGCGGTTCTCCGCGACATCCGTCACACCCAGTCCGGCCAACAGCGCGGTGTCCTCGGCCGGGTAGGTCTTGGTGACGACGATCAGGGCGACGGACTCGCGCGGGCGCCCGGCGGCCGCACAGGCGTCCACGATCCGGCGCTCCACCACGTCCAGGTTGGCGCCGAGCTCCTCGTACCGGGCCCGCTGGCCCTCCGTCAGCGCCTGGAGGAACTCCGGGGCACCCGGGAACGGTCCGTAGATGTCGTTCGTCATCAGTGATCAGAGCCCAACCAGACGTAGCTCGCGAGCCGGCCCGTGCGCTGCTCGCGGCGATAGGAGAAGTGATCGGCGGACTCGAGGGTGCAGACCGGTGAGCGCACCAGCTCGGTGACCCCGACGGCGGCCAGTTGGGCCGCGACTCCCGCCGGAAGGTCCAGTGCCGGGGTGCCCCAGGAGGTCTCGGCGTGGGCCGCCGGGACGAGCCCGGCGACCTCGGCCCGCAGCGCGGACGGCACCTCGTAGCAACGGCCGCAGACCGCGGGGCCGGTGGCGGCGGTGATCCGCGCCGGCTCGGCCCCCAGTTCGACCATCGCCGCGACGGCGGCGGGCACCACTCCGGCCGCCAGCCCGGGCCGGCCCGCGTGGGCCGCGCCCACCACACCCGCCACCGGGTCGGCCAGCAGCACCGGGGTGCAGTCCGCGGTCAGCACCGCGAGCGCGAGCGGCCGGTCGGTGACCACCGCGTCCACCGTCGGGGCCTCGCCCGGCGACTGCCGCTCCGTCACCACGGCCACCGCGGCGCCGTGCACCTGGTTCATCCAGACCACGTCGGCCGGGTCCAATCCGAGCTCCCGGGCCGCGCGGGCCCGGTTCTCCCGGACGGCCCCCGGGTCGTCGCCCACCGCGCCACCGAGGTTGAGCTCCCCGTACGGCGAAGTGCTCACCCCGCCCCACCGATCGGTGAAGGCGAAGTGAGCACCCGCGCGGACCGCGTGATCGATCACTTAAGGAAGTCCGGCACGTCGAGTTCCTCGGCCGGGCTCTCCACGTACGGCTGCCGGACCGGCTGCACCTGCGGCGGCACCGGGGCGGCGGTCGTGGCGACCGGGGTCTCGGCCGAACGCGACGGGGAGGAGGCGGCCTCCTCCGAACGGGACGTCACCGAGCCGATGCCGCCGTACGACGGACGGCCGGCCGGGCGCTCCGGGGCGGCCGGCGGGGTGGCCGGGGCGGCGGGGGTGGTGGACTTCACCACCGGGTCGCGGACGATCGCCGGCGGCTGGCCGCCGTCGAAGCCGGCCGCGATGACGGTGACCCGCACCTCGTCGCCGAGCGCGTCGTCGATGACCGCACCGAAGATGATGTTCGCCTCGGGGTGGGCGGCCTCGCTGACCAGCTGGGCCGACTCGTTGATCTCGAACAGGCCGAGGTCGGAACCGCCCGAGATGGACAGCAGCACGCCGCGGGCGCCGTCGATCGAGGCCTCCAGCAGCGGCGAGGAGATCGCCATCACGGCGGCCGCCTTGGCACGGTCCTCACCACGGGCCGAACCGATCCCCATGAGGGCCGAACCGGCCTCCGACATGACGGACTTGACGTCGGCGAAGTCGAGGTTGATCAGACCCGGGGTGGTGATCAGGTCGGTGATGCCCTGGACACCGGAGAGCAGGACCTGGTCCGCCGAGCGGAACGCGTCCAGCACGCTGACCTGGCGGTCCGAGATGGACAGCAGCCGGTCGTTGGGGATCACGATGAGGGTGTCGACCTCTTCGCGCAGGGCGGCGATGCCGTCCTCGGCCTGGTTGGCCCGGCGGCGGCCCTCGAAGGTGAACGGACGGGTGACCACGCCGATGGTCAGGGCGCCCAGCGAGCGGGCGATGTTGGCGACGACGGGCGCGCCGCCCGTGCCCGTCCCGCCGCCCTCACCGGCGGTCACGAAGACCATGTCGGCCCCCTTGAGGACCTCCTCGATCTCCTCGCGGTGGTCCTCGGCGGCCTTGCGGCCGACCTCGGGGTTGGCGCCGGCGCCGAGGCCCCGGGTGAGTTCACGGCCCACATCGAGCTTGACGTCGGCGTCGCTCATGAGGAGGGCCTGCGCATCGGTGTTGATCGCGATGAACTCGACGCCCTTGAGACCGACCTCGATCATCCGGTTGATGGCGTTGACACCACCGCCGCCGATTCCGACGACCTTGATGACTGCGAGGTAGTTCTGCGGTGCTGCCACGTCGAAGGCCTCTCGCCTCGAATTTCCGGGTCGGCCCGGCCCGACGGGGCCGACCGACGGATGTCGATGGGTAGGGAGCCTGGTTTCTGACTGAATGTCCGAAATGCCGACCACCGACCCCAACCCTAAACTTGACGTTTAGGGTTAGTCCTGTGTCTCCGTCACATCACCAATGGACACAGTCTGGTGACACAGGACACTAGGTGGCTCCAGGCACGCGTTTCAACGAACACGCCGAGCTTCCCTTTTTCTTTTGAGCCTATGTGATCATCGGCCGGCAATGGAAACCGGGGGTGACCACCAAGGGTCAGGCCGACACTCCGAGGCGTCAACCCCTCCCCCCGGCAATGAATCTAGCGGATCAACCGGACACCGCCGGCGCCTCCGGCGCCGTCACGTCGAAGGTGGTGCCCTTCTGCTTCATCAGCGCGAGCAGTACCCGGGCCTTCCGGTCGGTCTCCTCCGGGCTCCCCCACCGCACCGTCGCACCCCCGCTGAGCTGCAGTTCGATGTCGTCGTACGAGTGCACCAGAACGGATCCGGCCCGCTTGGTGATCTCCGGCGGCAGCCCGGCGGCCACCGTCACCGCACCCTGCACCAACTGGGCCCGGGAGATCACCCCGTCCACGTCCTTCGCAGGCTGACCGAGCCGCAGTTCCACCACCGGCACGCCCTGCGGCGGGGCCGCCTCGGTGGCGAAGCTCACGCCGGCGGCATCCACCTGGGTGAACTGACCGTCATCCCCCTTGACGGCGGCCACCGCGGTCCGCTGCACCACCTTCACCTGCAGGGTGTGCGGCCAGCCCCGCCAGACCTCGGCCTTCGCCACCCGGGGGATCGCCTCCACCCGGTGCCGGACGCCGTCCAGGTCGACCCGGGCCAGCGGGCCGTCGGCCAGCCGGCCGACGGCCTCGCGGACCTGGTCGGACGTCAGCTTGTCGTCCGTCGGCCCCTGGACGGCGACGTCGCGCACGTCCAGCAGGGAGGAGAAGAACACCACCCAGGCCAGCCCGCCCAGCACCGCGGCGCCGAGCACGCTCAGCACCGCGATGCCCCGCCGGGAGAGCCGGAGGCGGGGAGCGGACCCCTCCTCCAGCTCCTCGTCCAGAGGGTCGGCGAGCCGGCCGTCAGCCACGTCGGCGACCACCCCGGTGCGCCTGGATCGCCTCGTACACCATGCCCACCAGCAGGTCGTCCGCGTCCCGGCGGCCGAACTCGGCGGCGGCCCGGCTCATGTCCCACAGCCGCTGGGGGTCGGTGAGCACCGGCAGCACGTTCTGGAGCACCCAGTCCGAGGTCAGCTCGGCGTCGTCGACCAGCAGGCCGCCGCCGGCCTTGACCATCGGCTGGGCGTTCAGCCGCTGCTCGCCGTTGCCGATCGGCAGCGGCACGAACGCGGCGGGCAGGCCGACCGCGGCCAGCTCGGCCACCGTCATGGCACCGGCCCGGCAGAGCATCAGGTCGGCGGCGGCGTAGGCGAGGTCCATCCGGTCGATGTACGGCACCGGGCGGTACGGCGGCATCCCCGGGACGTCGGCGACCTGCGGCAGCTCGTTCTTCGGGCCGACCGCGTGCAGGATCTGCACGCCGTACTGCTGGAGCCGCGGGGCGATCGCGGTGATCGTCTCGTTGAGCCGGCGCGCGCCCTGGGAGCCGCCGGAGACCAGCAGGGTGGGCAGCCGCTGGTCGAGGCCGAAGTGGTGGCGGGCCTCCGGCCGGGTGGCGTTCCGGTCCAGGGTGGCGATGGTCCGGCGCAGCGGGATGCCGATGTACCGGGAGTCGCGCAGCTTGCTGTCGGGGGTGGAGACCGCGACGAAGTCGGTGTAGCGGGCACCGATCTTGTTGGCCAGGCCCGGGCGGGCGTTGGCCTCGTGCACCACGATCGGCACCCCGGCCCGCTTGGCGGCCAGGTAGGCGGGCATCGCGACGTAGCCGCCGAAGCCGACCACGGCATCGGCGTTGACCCGCTCGATGATCTCCTGGGCGGCCCGCACGGTGCCGCGCAGCCGGCCGGGGACGGTGATCAGCTCGGGGGTGGGCTTGCGGGGCAGCGGGACGGCCGGGATGAGCTCCAGCTGGTAGCCGCGCTCGGGTACCAGCCGGGTCTCCAGCCCCTTCTCGGTGCCCAGCGCGGTGATCCCGACGGACGGGTCGTGCCTGCGGAGTGCGTCCGCGAGGGCCATGGCCGGCTCGATGTGACCGGCGGTCCCCCCGCCGGCGAGTACGACATGCACCGAAATTCACCGCTCCCTGCGTGCCGGTCCGGGGACCGGGCGCGCTGTGGTTCGTCGTCGTGGCAGCACCCGGGCCAGTCGCTTCCTGACCCGGGAGTTCTTGCTCCGGGCGGCCAGGGCCGCCTTCGCACCCGAGGAACTGCGTGCCAGGCACAGCAGCACCCCGATCGCGGACATGGCCGACAGCATGGCGGAACCGCCGTAGGAGAACAGCGGGAGCGGGACGCCCGCAATGGGCAGCAGTCCCAGCGCCGACCCCAGGTTGATCATGGCCTGCGCCATGATCCAGGTGGTGGCGGCTCCCGCGGCGTACCTGACGAAGGGGTCCTTCGTACCGATGGCCACACGGATACCCGCGTAGCCTAGTGCCGCGAAGAGACCGATCACCGACAGCGTCCCCACCAGACCCAGTTCCTCGCCGGTCGCGGCGAAGATGAAGTCGGTGTGCGCCTCGGGCAGCTGGCCCCACTTCTCCACGCCGGCGCCGAGGCCGGTGCCGAAGCCGCCGCCGAGCGCGAACGAGTACACGCCGTGCAGGGCCTGGAAGCAGGCGCCGTCCGGGTCGAGCTTGGTGACGCCGATGCAGCCCAGCCGCTCGGCGCGGTGCGGGACGGTGATCACCAGGGCGGTGCAGACCACCACCGCCACCCCGAGGGTGGCGACGAACAGCCGCAGCGGTGCGCCGACCATCCAGAGCAGCGCGAACACCATGGCCACCAGGATCATCGAGGTGCCCATGTCACCGCCGATCATGATCAGCGCGAGCAGCAGCAAGGCGCCCGGCACCAGCGGCACCAGCAGGTGCTTCCAGGTCGTCAGGGTGCCGGCCTTCTGCTTGCGGGCGAGCAGGTCGGCGGCCCACAGCACCAGCGCGAGCTTGGCGAACTCGGAGGGCTGGAACTGGAAGAACCCGAAGTCCAGCCAGTTCTGGTTGCCGTTGATCCGCACCCCGATGCCGGGCACGGCGACCAGCGCGAGCGCGCCGATCACCCCGAACATCACCGGGTAGACGATCACCCGCAGCACCGCCACCGGGACGGAGGCGAAGCCGACCAGCAGGATCAGGCCGAGGATGGCCGCGATCAACTGCTTGAGGAAGTAGTACTGCGCGGTGTGGTGCTGGTTCAGCGCCAGGATCTGCGAGGCCGAGAAGACCATCATCAGACCGAGCACGACCAGCAGCAGGGTCGTGCCGACGATCAGCAGGTACGGCGTGAGCGGGCGGTCCAGCCAGTACCGGATACGGGCCCGGAAGGCCTGCAACCGTCCCAGCGGGCCGGCCGACTTGTACTTGGTCGTGGTGGCGGAGATCACTCGCCACGGCTCGGCGGCGTCCTGCTTGGTCGCACCGGAATCCGCCCTGCCCTGCCCCGCCACCGCTCCCCGCTCTCCCTCTTCTGCGGCCCGTTCGCCTCCGGGCCGCTCCGGACTCGACGCCGACGATCCTCGCTCCGGGGCCCCTCGTTCCCCGGGGCCTCCTCGCTCCTCGCTTTCGGCGTCGGCGCGGCCCTTCGGCTCACTCCCCGATGCCCGCCAGGCCCCGGACCGCCGCCGCGAACAGGTCGCCGCGCTCGCCGTAGTTGGTGAACATGTCCATCGAGGCGCAGGCCGGCGCCAGCAGCACCGTGTCACCCGATCGGGCGAGCGATGCGGCCGTTCGAACGACCTCCGCCATCGCCACCGCGCCAGTCTGGCCCTCGGCTGCCTCGATCACCGGCACATCCGGAGCGTGTCGCTCCAGTGCTTCGCGGATCAGCGCCCGGTCCTGGCCGATCAGCACGACCGCGCGCAGCCGCTCGGCCGCGCCCTGGACCAGGTCGTCGAAGGTCGCGCCCTTGGCCAGTCCCCCGGCGATCCAGACGATCGGCCGGTAGGCGGCCAGCGAGGCCGCGGCGGCGTGGGTGTTGGTGGCCTTGGAGTCGTCGATGTACGTGACCTCGCGGACCGTACCGACCTCGGCGATCCGGTGGGCGTCCGGGCGGAAGGCCCGCAGGCCCTCCCGGACGGCCTTCGGCTCGACCCCGTACGCCCGCGCCAGCGCCGCCGCGGCGAGCGCGTTGGCGATGTTGTGCGGGGCCGGCGGGTTGACGTCCTCGACGGAGCCCAGTTCGGCCGCGTTCTTGGCCCGGTCCGCGACGAAGGCGCGGTCCACCAGCAGGCCGTCCACGACGCCGAAGTTCGACGGGCCGGGGGCGCCGAGGCCGAAGCCGATCGCCCGGCAGCCCTCCTCGACGTCGGCCTCCATGACCAGCGCCTCGGTGGCCGGGTCGGCCAGGTTGTACACGCAGGCCACCACGTTGCCCTCGTAGATCCGGCCCTTGTCGGCGGCGTACGCCTCCATCGAGCCGTGCCAGTCGAGGTGGTCGGGCGCCAGGTTGAGCACCGCGGCCGAGTACGGGCGCAGCGAGGGCGCCCAGTGCAGCTGGTAGCTGGAGAGCTCGACGGCGAGCACGTCGTACGGCTCCTCGGCGAGCACCGCGTCCAGCACCGAGACCCCGACGTTGCCGACGGCGGCGGTGCGCTTGCCGGCCGCGGTGAGGATCGAGGCGAGCATCTGGACGGTGGTGGTCTTGCCGTTGGTGCCGGTGACGGCCAGCCAGGGGGCGGGCTCGCCGGTGGCCGGCAGCGGCTCGCGCAGCCGCCAGGCCAGCTCGACGTCGCCCCAGACCGGGACGCCGGCCGCCTCGGCGGCGGCGAACAGCGGGCTGTCCGGCGCCCAGCCGGGCGAGGTGACGATCAGTGCGGTGCCCTCGGGCAGGCTCGCGCCGTCGCCCAGGCGGACCGCGATGCCGAGCGCCGCCAGCTCGGCGGCGCGGGCCTTGAGGCCCTCGCCGCTGCCGCCGTCGACCACGGTGACGCTCGCGCCGAGCCCGTTCAGGACGCGCGCGGCGCTGATGCCCGAGACGCCGAGGCCGGCGACCACCACGGGCAGGTTCGAGAAGTCAGGGTTCGTCATCCGGTCCGGTATCCCGCGTAGAAGAGGCCGAGGCCGACGGCCACGCAGAGACCCTGGATGATCCAGAAGCGGACCACGACCAGGACCTCGCTCCAGCCCTTGAGTTCGAAGTGGTGCTGCAGCGGCGCCATCTTGAAGACGCGCTTGCCGGTCATCCGGAAGGAGCCGACCTGGATGATCACCGAGAGGGTGATGATCACGAAGAGGCCGCCGAGCAGGATCAGCAGCAGCTCGGTGCGGGAGCAGATCGCCAGACCGGCCAGGGCGCCGCCGAGGGCGAGCGAGCCGGTGTCACCCATGAAGATCTTGGCGGGCGAGGTGTTCCACCACAGGAAGCCGAAGCACGAGCCCATCAGGGCGGCGGCCACCACCGCGAGGTCCAGCGGGTCGCGGACGTCGTAGCAGGCACTGGTGGCGGAGATGGAGTAGGCGCAGCTCTGCCCGTACTCCCAGACGCCGATGAAGGTGTAGGCGCCGAAGGCCATCACCGAGGCACCGGTGGCCAGGCCGTCCAGACCGTCCGTCAGGTTCACCCCGTTGGAGGCGGCCGCGATCAGGAAGTACGCGAAGATGACGAACAGCACCGGGCCGATCGACCACTGGAAGTCGCGGACGAAGGACAGCTTCTCGGAGGCCGGGCTGAGGCCGCGGTCGTCGTGGAACTGCAGGGCCAGGACGGCGAACGCCAGACCGACGATCGACTGCCCGGCCAGCTTCGCCTTGGCCCGCAGACCCAGCGAGCGGCGCTTGACGACCTTGATGTAGTCGTCCAGGAAGCCGACCAGGCCGAGGCCCGTGGTCAGGAAGAGCACCAGCAGCCCGGAGGCGGTCGGGCTCTCGCCCGTTATCGCCTTGGTCCCGAAGTACGCGATCAGGGTCGCCAGGATGAAGGCGATGCCGCCCATGGTGGGCGTGCCCTTCTTGCTGTGGTGCGCCTTGGGACCGTCGTCGCGGATGTACTGGCCGTAGCCCTGACGGGCCAGCAGCTTGATCAGCGCGGGCGTACCGACCAGCGAGAGGATCAGGCCGATCATCCCGGAGAAGAGGATCTGCTTCATCATCGGGCAGCACCGTCCGCGAGGAGGGCCTCGGCCACCTTCTCCAGCCCCACCGAACGGGACGCCTTCACCAGGACCACATCCCCCGGCCGCAGCTGACTGCGCAGCAGCTCGACCGCCGCGTCCGCGTCGGACACCAGCACCGACTCCTCACCCCACGAACCTTCGTTCCTCGCGCCGAGTTCCATGCAGGCCGCCTCGCGTCCGCCGACCGCCACCAGCTTGGTGACGTCCAGCCGGACGGCGAGCCGCCCGATGGCGTCGTGCTCGGCCAGACTGTCCTCGCCGAGCTCCCGCATCTCGCCGAGCACCGCCCAGGTGCGGCGGCGCTCCGGGCCCCGGCCGCCCATCGAGACCAGCGCCCGCAGCGCGGCCCGCATCGAGTCGGGGTTCGCGTTGTAGGCGTCGTTGACGACGGTGACACCATCGGCCCGGTCGACGACCTCCATGCGCCAGCGGGACAGCGCACCCGCCTCGCCCAGGGCTGCCGCGGTGTCGTCGACGGTCATCCCGAGCTCCGTCGCCACCGCGGCGGCGGCGAGGGCGTTCGAGACGTGGTGCTCACCGTACAGGCGCAGCTGCACGGGCGCGGAACCGGCCGGGGTGGTGAGCGTGAACGATGGCCGTCCGGTGGCGTCCAGGCGAACGTCGGTCGCCCGGACGTCGGCGTCCGGCGACTCCCCGAAGAGGACCACCTTCGCCTTGGTCCGGGAGGCCATCGCGCGCACCAGCCGGTCGTCCGCGTTCAGGATCGCGGCGCCCTCGGCGGGCAGCGCCTCGACCAGCTCGCCCTTGGCCTCGGCGATCGCCTCCTGGGAGCCGAACTCGCCGACGTGGGCGGTGCCGACGTTGAGCACCAGGCCGATCCGCGGCGGGGTGATCGAGGTGAGGTACTCGATGTCGCCCTTGTGCCGGGCGCCCATCTCCATCACCAGGTGCCGGGTGCCGTCCTCGACCCGCAGCGCGGTCATCGGGTGGCCGATCTCGTTGTTGAGCGAGCCCGGCGGGTAGACGGTCTCGCCGTGGCGCTGGAGCAGCTGGGCGATCAGGTCCTTGGTGCTGGTCTTGCCGGCCGAGCCGGTCAGCGCGACCACCGTGGTGCCTTCGGCACGGGCGACCACGGTCCGGGCCAGCCGGCCGAGCGCCTCCACCACACTGTCGACCAGGACGGCGGGGACACCGACCGGGCGGGAGGCCAGCACCGCGACGGCGCCGGCCTCGACCGCGACGACCGCGTAGTCGTGGCCGTCCACGCGCTCGCCGACGAAGGCCGCGAACAGGCCGCCGGGGGTCACCTTCCGCGAGTCGACCTCGACCGGGCCGGTGACCAGGGTGTCCGGGTCGGCGCCGTCCAGAGTGCCTCCGACGGCTGCGGCCACCTCGGCGAGGGTCAGTGCGATCACTGCTGCTCTACTCCTCGGTCGCCCCGGCCGGCCGGGGTCCGCGCGATCGATTCGCGCAGCACCTCCCGGTCGTCGAAGGGGCGGATCTCGTCTCGTACGTACTGGCCGAGCTCGTGGCCCTTGCCGGCCACCAGCACGGTGTCCCCCGCTCCGGCGCGGGCGACCGCGAGCTGGACCGCCTCGGCCCGGTCGGGAACGACCAGGACGTCACCGCGCTCGGCCTCGGGCACCGCGGCGGCGCCGGCCAGCATGCTGGCGAGGATCGCCAGCGGGTCCTCGCTGCGCGGGTTGTCACTGGTCAGCAGGGCGGTGTCGGCGAGCCGGGCGGCGATGGCGCCCATCGGTCCGCGCTTGTGCGGGTCGCGGTCGCCGCCGCAGCCGACCACGACGTGCAGCCGGCCCTCGGTGACCTCGCGCAGCGAGGCCAGGACGGCCTGGAGGGCGTCCGGCTTGTGCGCGTAGTCCACCACCGCGACGAACGGCTGTCCGGCGTCCACCCGCTCCAGCCGGCCCGGCACGCCGGCGACGGCGGCGATCCCGGCCACCGCCCGCTCCAGCGGCAGCCCGGCGGAGACCAGCACGGTGATCGCGGCCATCGCGTTGGCGACGTTGAACGGGCCGGGCAGCGGGACGGACGCCTCGGCCCCGGCGCCGTCCGGGCCGACCACCCGGAAGGTGGAACCGGTCGGGCCCAACTCGACGTCCACGGCCCGCCAGTCCGCCCCGGCGGCACCGGTCGCGGAGAAGGTGGTCACCGGGATCTTGGCCTCGGCAGCGAGCCGGCGGCCGTACTCGTCGTCCAGGTTGACCACCCCGTGGCGGGACTTCCCGGGCTCGAACAGCCGGGCCTTCGCCTGGAAGTAGTCCTCCATGTCCGGGTGGAAGTCGAGGTGCTCGGGGGTGAGGTTGTTGAACAGCGCGACGTCGTACGCCACCCCGTCGGTGCGGCCGAAGACCAGGGCGTGGCTGGAGACCTCCATGGTCACCGCGTCCGCGCCGCGCTCGGCCATCACGCCGAGGATCGCGTGCAGGTCGGTGGCCTCGGGGGTGGTGCGCTCGCTCTTGATCCGCTCCGTCCCGACCCGCATCTCGACGGTGCCGATCACGCCCGGGCTGCGCCCGGCGCCGCGCAGGCCGCCCTCGACCAGGTACGAGGTGGTGGTCTTGCCGTTGGTACCGGTCAGCCCGATCATCAGCAGCCGCTCGGACGGGTTGCCGTAGACGATCGCGGCCAGCTCGCCCATCCGGGCCCGCGGCCGGTCCACCACCAGCAGCGGCAGTCCGGTGGGGGCGGCCAGTTCGGCGCCCGCCGGGTCGGTCAGCACGGCCACCGCGCCGGCCTCCGCGGCCTTGGCGGCGAAGGCCGCGCCGTGGTGGTTGGCGCCCGGGAAGGCCACGTACACGTCGCCCGGGCGCACCGCGCGGGAGTCGTGGGTGACGCCGGTGACGGCGCCCCCCTCGACGGGCGGCAGGCCCAGCCGGGCGGCCAGCTCGGCGAGCGGCAGGGCGGCGGTCCCGGTCGGGCGGGGCGGACTCACGGTGGTTTGATCGGGTTTCGGCACGGCGGGAAGGCTATCCGCCGAAGGGTGCCCAGGGCCAAACCGGCCCTTCGCCGCGCCGCCGTCCGGAGCGGTCCGTTGGTTGCTCATCCTCGTTCACGGCTTCCACTCGACGGGCAGGTTGGGCGCCTGGCTTCCGCTCGGCGGGACCTGCATGGTCTTCAGGGTGAACTCCATCACCTGCTTGAACACCGGGCCGCACAGCTGGCCGCCGAAGTGGCCGTTGACCGGGCCTTGCAGGGTGCAGGAGACGGTGTAGCGGGGGGCGTCGGCGGGCGCGAAGCCGATGAAGGAGGCGGTGTAGCCGTCGTAGCCCTTGCCGTCCGCCGCCCCCCGGTTGGCGGTACCGGTCTTGCCTGCGACCCGGTAGCCGGGGATGGCGGCGTTGCCGCCGGTGCCCTGCTCGTCGTCGACGACCGACTCCAGCATCGAGGTGAGGGTCTTGGCGGTCTGCTCGCTGACCACCCGGGTCTGCTCGCCGGGCGCGGTCGGGACGTACTTGCCGTCCGAACCGGTGATGCCCTGGACGATGCTGGGCGCGACCCGCACCCCGCCGTTGGCGATGGTCGAGTACACCGAGGTCGCCTGCAGCGCGTTGACCTGCATCGGGCCCTGGCCGAAGGCGATGTTGTACTTCTCCGAGGCGACCAGGTCCTCCGGCTTCTTGAGCATTCCGGGCGTCTCCCCCGGGAAGTTCAGACCGGTCGGCTTGGCCACCCCGAACTTGCGCAGGTAGCCGTCCAGGATCTGGTTGGCCTTCAGCTGGTCGCCGTCCCCGAGGGTCTCGACGGCCTCGATGGTGCCGATGTTCGAGGACTTGGCGAGCACCCCGGCCAGGGTCAGGTACCAGGTGCCGTGCTCGACGTCGTCCTTGAACTGCTGCCCGGCCCGGACCAGCGGGTAGGGCACCGTCACCTTGGTGTCCCAGTTGGCCTTGCCGGTGTCCAGCACGGCGGCGAGGGACATCAGCTTGGCGGTGCTGCCCGGCTCGTAGGCGTCCACCAGGGCCGCGTTGCCCATCTGGGACTGCTTGGCCAGGCTCAGGTCGTTCGGGTTGAAGCCCGGCGCGGTGGCCATCGCGATGACCTGGCCGGTCTTCACGTCCTGGACGACGACGTAGCCCTTCTCCGCCCCGGAGTTGGCCACCTGGTCGGTGATCGCCCGCTGGGCGGCCCACTGGATGTCCCGGTTGATGGTCAGCTTGATGTCGCTGCCCGGCACGGCCGGGTCCATCGAGCCCCCGGCGGTGGGCACCAGCCGGCCGCCCGCCTGGGCGTAGCTGCTGCGGCCGTCCTTGCCGGCCAGCTGCTTCTGGTACTGCAGCTCCAGCCCGCCGGCGCCCTCGCCCTCGCCGTTGACGAAGCCGACCAGGTTGGCGGCCAGTCCTTCGGCCGGGTAGATCCGCTTCTGGGTCTCCCGGTTGAACACCCCGGCCAGCGGATTGGCGCACTCGTTGTCGACCCGGGTGCGCCCGCCCTGGTCGGCGGGCTTGCCGAGCAGCTTCTTCTGGGCCTGGCAGGCACGCGAGCCGGACTGCTTCTCCAGGCCCGCCTTGAGGTCGCTGATCTGGTTCTTGGCGGCCGGGGTCTGCTGCGCGGCGAGCCGCTTGTACCGGGTCTTGGGGGTGTGCAGGTCGGCGGCGAGCTTCTCCTTGGAGACGCCGAGGACCGGCGACAGCAGCGCGGCCGCCTGCTCCGGCGCGTCCGGGATGCCGGTCGCCTCGGGGGTGAACATCGCCGGGTCGGCGGTGATGTCGTACGCGTCCACGGTGGCCGCCAGCGCGACCCCGTCGGAGGACGTTATCGAGCCGCGCTCGGCGGTGATCGGGATGTTCAGGTAGCGATTGGTGTTGGCGTCGGCGGCCAGCGCGTCGGCGTCCACCAGCTGGAGCTGCACCAGGCGGCCGGCGAAGACCGAGAACACCAGCGACAGCACCACCCCGATCACCCGCAGCCGGCGCTTCGGCTCGGCCAGCCGCAGCGCCTTGGGCCGCTGCGGCAGCCGGGACTTCGGGCGCGGCCGCACCGCCGCCTGGCTGCGGGCCGGCGGACGGCCCTCCGGGCGGCGCTGCTGCGGGGCGCGCGGGGCGCGGCCGACCGAGGCGGACTTGGCGGGCTGGGCCTTGGCCGACTGGCCGCGCGCCGGCTGGGCCTTCGCGGCCTGGCCCCGGGCGGGCTGACCCTTCGTGGGCTGGGCCTTCGACGGCTGGGCCTTGGCGGCCTGGCCGCGGGCGGCCTGGCCCTTGGCCGGCTGCCCCTTCGCGGGCTGGCCGCGCCCGGCGACGGGCCGGGCCGCACCGGCACGCGGCGGCTGGCGGCGGCCGGCCCCGGAACCGGAGCCGGACGGCTGACGAGGCGTCGTCATCGGGTACCACCCCCGTGCTGGGCCGGCGCGGTCGTCACCGGGTTGAGCTGGATCACCGAGTCACCGGCCGAGGCGGCCGGGGTCGGCGGCGGCGCGGGCGCCTGGCCGGTCGGCTGGGCCGGGGGCGGCGCGCTCGGCGAAGCGCTCGGCGCGGCACTCGGCTGGGCCGGGGCCTGGGTGCCGGGTGCGGCCTTCATCGGCCACGGCTCGACGGTCGACTTCTTCACCGGTGGGCTGTCCTTCGCCGGGCCGGGCGTACCGATCACCTTGCCGCCGTTCGGCACGTCCAGGAAGGCCATCCCGCCGGCCGGGACCATGCCCAGCTCGGCGGCCCGCCGGGCCAGCGCGTCCGGGGCCGAGCTCTGGTCGATCTCGTGCTGGAGACTCTGCTGCTCGTCGGTCGCCTTGGTGGTCTGCCGCTGCAACCGGGACAGCTCGAAGGAGCCCTCGTTGAGCGCCGTGTTCAGCGCCAGCAGCCCGAGCAGCCCCGCCGCCAGCAGCACCACCACGAGCACCGCGAACGGCGTGCGCCCCCGCACGGGGCGACGCCCCGGCCGGACCGTGATCCGCGCCCTGCCCTGTCCGGGGAGTCCTCCCCGCCCCGCCCGGACCTCACCGGCCACCGGCCCCACCGCTCTCCTCCGCCCTTCGGACCCCGCCGGAGCCGTTCATCAGCCCCGCTTGCTTCGGTCCCTGATCCTCTCCGCCACCCGCAGCCGTACGGGCGCGGCGCGCCGGTTCTCCTCGATCTCCTGCTCGGTGGCCAGCTCGGCACCGCGGGTGATCAGTTTGAGCCAGGGCTGGTGCTCCTCCGGGATGAACGGGAGCCCCGGCGGGGCGGTGCTGGTCGCCCCGGCGGCGAAGTACTGCTTCACCAGCCGGTCCTCCAGCGACTGGTACGACATCACGACCATCCGGCCGCCGAGCGCGAGGACGTCCAGCGCCCCCGGGATCGCCCGGTCCAGGACCTCCAGCTCGCCGTTGACCTCGATCCGCAGCGCCTGGAACGTCCGCTTGGCCGGGTTCCCGCCGGTCCGGCGGGTCGCGGCCGGGATGGCGTTGCGCACCAACTCGACCAGACGCGCGCTGTTGGTGAACGGTTCCTTCTCCCGCTCCCGCAGGATGACCGAGGCGATCTTCCCGGCGAACCGCTCCTCGCCGTACACCTTGAGGATCCGGGCCAGGTCGCCGTGGCCGTAGGTGTTCAGCACCTCCGCCGCGCTGATCCCCCGGGTCTGGTCCATCCGCATGTCCAGCGGCGCGTCCTGGGCGTAGGCGAAGCCGCGGTCGGCCTCGTCCAGCTGCATCGAGGAGACGCCGAGGTCGAACAGGACGCCGTCCACCCGGTCGATTCCCAGCCGCTCCAGCACCTCGGGGATCTCGTCGTACACCGCGTGCACCAGGGTCGCCCGGTCGCCGAAGGGGGCCAGCCGCTCGCCGGACAGCTTCAGCGCCTGCTGGTCGCGGTCCACCGCGACCAGCCGGACCTCCGGGAACTGGGTCAGCAGCGCCTCGCTGTGCCCGCCGAGGCCGAGGGTCGCGTCGACCACCACGGCACCGGGGCGGGAGATCGCCGGGGCCAGCGCGTCCATGCACCGCTGCAGCATCACCGGAACGTGCTTGGGACCCGGTTCGTTGGTGGTCATGCGCGGTGGCGCCCTTCCTCGGTGCGGAGCAGCCCGACGACCGGGAGCTCCGACCATTCTCGCCCACCGCCCGCCGAGGCGACGACGCGGCCCGTGGTCCCCGCCCGCTCAAGGGGAAGGTCGTGACCGCCCGGCGCCGGGGAAGGTGCGCCAGGTGACCACGGAGCGGGTGGAGGCCACGGGCCGCATCGGCCGGGCCGCACGGCCGGGAACGCCCGGTTGACGGGCTCCGGCGGGTGTGCTCCAACGCGCCGCAACTCTATCGCGCGGCCCCTCCCAGTCAATGGTCCGCTCCGGCGCACCACCCGGGCGGCGGTACGGATCACCGCAGGTCGCGACCGTCGGGGCGGCCCGGCGACGCCCCGACCGGGAGCCCTGACGAACCGTCGCGCGCCCCTTCGGACGACCGGCCCGGAATCCCTCCGGGAGCAGCCCGGACGGACCCTCCCGTTGTCGCTATGCGCTGGCTCGCGGGGGCACGTTCTGTAGCTCTCCGCCCCACCGCGCGGCCCCGGTCCGCACTAACGTCGCCCCCATGACAGTGACCCCCGACCGGCCCACGCCGAACGCCGCTGCCGCCCCCGCCGGACCCACCATCATCGACCGCTTCGTCACGGCCAACCGCGCGTACGCGGTGACCTTCCGGGACGGCGGCATGGACGCCCGTCCCGTCCAGAGGATCGCCGTGGTGGCCTGCATGGACGCCCGCCTCGACCTGTTCGCGGCGCTCGGCCTCGACCTGGGCGACGCCCACGTCATCCGCAACGCCGGCGGCGTCGTCACCGACGACACCATCCGCTCCCTGACGATCAGCCAGCGCGCCCTCGGCACCCGCTCGATCGCCCTGATCCACCACACCGGCTGCGGCCTGCTCGGACTCACCGAGGACTTCCGCCGCGAGCTGGAGCTGGAGGTCGGCCAGCGCCCGCAGTGGGCGGTGGAGGCCTTCGTCGACCTGGACGGCGACGTCCGCCAGTCCATGCAACGGGTCCGCACCTCCCCGTTCCTTCCGCACACCGACGACGTCCGCGGCTTCGTCTTCGACGTCCACACCGGACTGCTGCGCGAGATCGCGTAACAGGAGCCCGCCCGGGCATTCGGGGACCGCCGAATGGTGACTTCTGGCCGCCGAACGGGGGAGAATGCGCCTGCCGGTCGGACCCCGAACCACCTGGGGCGGCCGGGCCGCAGGCCGCCTCCCCGGCGCCGGCTCCTCCTTCGGAACCGCCCCCGGGACGGCCGCGTCAAGCATGGGGTGGGGTCCGGCCTCGGGTGAGGCGGGCACGGTGTGCCAGGGAGCGTAAACGGGTGACGAGCTACAACGACCAGGCCGGTCTCGGCAGTCCTGCGGGGGGCGAGCAGAGGGCGAACGGGTACCGTCCGGTCGGGCTCCCGGAGCTCGCCGCGGTCGTGGACCGGGTCCGCGGCAACATCGAGAGCGTCATCGAGGGCAAGCCGGAGGCCGTCCGGATCGCCCTGACCGTCCTGCTCGCCGAGGGCCATCTGCTGCTGGAGGACGTGCCCGGCGTCGGCAAGACCATGCTGGCCAAGGCGCTCGCCAAGTCCGTCGACTGCACCGTGCGCCGCATCCAGTTCACCCCGGACCTGCTGCCCTCGGACGTCACCGGCACCAACATCTACGACCAGCAGCGGCACGACTTCGAGTTCCGCCCCGGCGCGATCTTCGCCCAGATCGTGGTCGGCGACGAGATCAACCGCGCCTCGCCCAAGACCCAGTCCGCGCTGCTGGAGTCCATGGAGGAGCGTCAGGTCACCATCGACGGCACCAGCTACGAGCTGCCCTCGCCGTTCATGGTCGTGGCCACCCAGAACCCGGTCGAGATGGAGGGCACCTACCCCCTCCCGGAGGCCCAGCGGGACCGCTTCATGGCCCGGATCTCGATCGGCTACCCCAGCCCCGAGGCCGAGTTCGCGATGCTCGACGTGCACGGCGGCGCCAACCCGCTGGACGACCTCCAGCCGGTCGCGCACGCCTCCGACATCCTCAAGCTGATCGACCTGGTCCGCACCGTGCACATCGCCGACCCGGTCCGCCGCTACGCCGTCGACCTGGTCGCCGCCACCCGCACCAGCCCCGAGCTGCGGCTGGGCGCCTCGCCGCGCGCCACCCTGCACCTGGTCCGGGCCGCCCGGGCCGCGGCCGCCCTGGACGGGCGCGACTACGTCACCCCGGACGACGTCCAGCGCCTGGCCGTCCCCGTGCTGGCCCACCGCCTGATGCCGACCGCCGAGACCCAGCTCGGCCGCCGCACCTCCGAGCAGATCGTGACCGACCTGGTCGCCCGGCTGCCGCTGCCGCGTCCGCAGGGCGGCCCGGCCGTCCGGAGGGGCTGAGGTGGCCTCATCCGATCCGGCGGGCGGGCTGCGGGCCGGACTGCGCGGCCTCACCACCCGGGGCCGCTCCTTCCTCGCCGCCGGTCTGACCGCGGTGGCCTGCTCCTACCTGCTCGACCAGGACGCCCTGCTCCGGGTCGGCGTGCTGCTCGCCGCGCTGCCGCTGGCGGCCGCCCTGGTGGTCGCCAACACCCGCTACCGGGTGGCCAGCGGACGCCGGCTCAGCCCGCGCCGGGCGATCGCCGGCCAGGAGGCCCGGGTCCACCTGCGGGTGGACAACGTCTCCCGGGTGCCCACCGGACTGCTGCTGCTGGAGGACAAGGTCCCGTACGTGCTCGGGCCGCGCCCGCGCTTCGTGCTGGACCGGGTCGAGCCGCGCGGCTTCCGTGAGGTCTCCTACCGGGTCCGCTCCGACCTGCGCGGCCGCTACCCGCTCGGCCCCCTGCAGCTGCGGCTGTCCGACCCGTTCGGGATGTGCGAGGTCGACCGCGGCTTCGCCGCCTCCGACGTGCTCACCGTCGTCCCGCAGGTGCTGCCGCTGCCGCAGGTGCGGCTCAGCGGCGAGTGGGTCGGCCAGGGCGAGAGCCACGCCCGCACGCTGTCCCTGGCCGGCGACGACGACGTGATCCTGCGCGAGTACCGGCCCGGTGACGACCTGCGCCGGGTGCACTGGCGCTCCACCGCCCGGTACGGCGAGCTGATGGTGCGCCGCGAGGAGCAGCCGCAGAAGGCCCGCGCCACCGTCCTGCTGGACACCCGCGAGGCGGGCCACCGCGGCAGCGGCCCCGCCTCCTCCTTCGAATGGGCGGTCAGCTGCGCCGCCTCGGTCGCCGTGCACCTGCTGGAGCGCGGCTACCAGACCCGGCTGCTCACCGACACCGGGCAGTCGGTGCCCGGCCCCGGCGGCGGCGGCCACAACCTCGCCGCCGACACCTCCGGGCTGATCCTGGACGCCCTCGCGGTCGCCGAGCTGTCCGACGGCGCCGGCCTCTCCCGCGCCGAGGAGCCGCTGCGGGCCGGCGGCGAGGGCCTGCTGGTCGCCGTCCTCGGCGACCTCGACGAGGCGCAGACCGCCCGGTTGGCCCGGCTGCGCACCCGTACCGGCGGGGCCGTGGTCTTCCTGCTCGACACCGGCACCTGGACCGGCCTGCGGATGCTCGCCCCCCACACCGGCGGCGACGTCTTCCGCGAGCGGGTCCGGGAACTGCGCGGGGCCGGCTGGACGGTCCTGCCGGTCCGGGCCGGCGACTCCGTGCCGGACCTGTGGCGGGCCGCCGACGGCGCCAAGACCACCGCCCCCTACCGAGAAGAGACCGGCGCGTGACCACCCGGGCCAAACTGACCGCCTACTCGGCGCTGGCCACCACCCTCGCCGCGCTGTGCATGATGCCGCTGCTGACCACCCGCGGCTGGCTCACCCACGCCGCCCTGATGGTCGCGGTGGTCTCGGCGGTCGGCGCCGGCCTGCGCCGCTCCCCGCTGTTCCGCTGGTCGGTGCCGGTGGTCCAGCTGCTGGTGCTGTTCCTGCTGATCCTGATCGGCTTCGCCGGCTCCGGGATGATCGGCGGCGTGCTGCCCGGGCCGTCCACGCTGCGGGTGCTGGAGCGGGTGTTCTCCTCCGGCCTCGACGACATCCAGCAGTACGCGATCCCCGCACCGCCGACCCCCGGCCTGCGGCTGATCCTGGTCTCCGCGATCGGCCTGATCGCCGTCCTGGTGGACGCCGTCGCGGTGACCTACCGGCGCGCGGCGCTGGCCGGCCTGCCGCTGCTGGCGCTCTACTCGATCGGCAACGGCCTGGCCGGGGAGCACGGCAGCTGGGTCTGGTTCTGCTTCGCCGCGGCCGGCTACCTGGCGCTGTTGTTCGCCGAGGGCCAGGACCGGGTCTCCCGCTGGGGCCGGGTCTTCCGCGGCAGTGCGCGCGGCACGGTGACCTCCACCCAGGTCAACCCGGGCGGCCGGCAGGTCGGCGTGCTGGCGCTGGCCCTGGCGATGCTGCTGCCGGTCTTCCTGCCGCGCTGGGACTTCGGGCTGCTGGACTCCTCCGGCCCCGGCGGGGGCTCCGGCAAGGGCGCCCACGGGAGCGTGACCACCAGTCTCGACCCGCTGGTCAGCCTGGAGGCCGCGCTCAGCAAGCCGACCGACACGGTGCTGCTCACCTACACCCTGGGCAGCGGCCTGGCCGACCAGACCTACTTGCGCACCGGCTCGCTGGACCAGTTCGACGGCACCAACTGGAAGCTCGGCAGCCCGGTGGTCGCCCCGCTCCCGGCCGTCCTGCCCGCCCCCGAGGGGCTGCGGGTCACCGACGTCCCCCGGATCGAGGGAGATTTCGAGGTCAGCGACAAGCTGGAGAACAGCTGGCTGCCGATGCCCTACCCGGCCGCCTCCGTCCGGCTCCCCGACCGTGACCAGTGGAAGCTCGACCCGCTGACCCGCACCGTGCTGCCGGTCGGCGACAAGACGATCAGCGGCCTGCACTACCAGGTCACCTCGCTGGACCTGCGGCCCACCGCCGCGGAGCTGCGCGGCGCGGCGGCCGCCCCGCAGGACATCCGGGAGCACTACACCGCCCTCCCCTCCGACCTGCCGTCGGTGGTGTCCGAGCAGGCCCGGCAGATCACCGCCGGCGCGCGCAACGACTACGACCGGGCGACGGCGCTGGTGAACTGGTTCACCAGCTCGCAGTTCACCTACGACACCTCGGTGCAGGGCGGCACCGGCAGCAACGCGATCGCCGTCTTCCTGAAGGACCGCCGGGGCTTCTGCGTCCACTTCGCCTCGACCATGGCGGCGATGGCCCGGGTGCTGAAGATCCCTGCCCGGGTCGCGGTCGGCTTCACCCCCGGTGACGCCAAGCCCGACGGCACCTACTCGGTGACCGGCCGGATGTACCACGCCTGGCCCGAGCTGTACTTCTCCGGCTACGGCTGGATGCGCTTCGAGCCGACCCCGAGCCGGGGCGTGGCGGCCCAGTACCCCGAGGCCTCCAGCGTCCCGACCACGGCGCCCACCCAGCTGCCGAGCGCCGCGGCCACCAGCGCGGCCGTCGTCCCGGCGCCGACCAACAGCTCCGACTGCACCGCCAAGCAGCGCCAACTGGGCGACTGCGGTCCCAAGGGCAAGGTCGTCAGCCAGGCCGCCGACGAGTCCTGGCTGCTCTCCGGGCAGGTGCTCGGCACCCTGGCCGTGGTGGTGGCGCTGATCGCCCTGCTGCTCGTACCGATGTTCTGGCGCACCGCCGTGCGCCGTCGCCGGCTCGGTGGCGGAGGCCGGCGCCGGCCCGGCGGGGACGGTCCGACGGAGCTCACCGACGCCCAGGTACTGGCCGCCTGGGACGAGCTGGTCGACTCCGCCTGGGACGTCGGAATTCCCCCGGACGAGTCACGCACCCCGCGTTCGGCCGCCCGGCGGATCACCGAGACGGCCGCACTGGACGCGGATGCGGCGGCCGCCGCCGGACGGCTGGCGCTGGCCACCGAACGGGTGCTCTACGCCCCGCCCGGGCAGCTCACCACGGCCCCGCTGGCCGCCGACGTGCGCACCGCCCGGCGGGCGCTGTGGGCCGGCGCCGGCCGGGCCGGACGGCTGCGGGCCCTGCTGCTGCCGCCGTCCTCGGCCCAGCTGTGGTGGCGGATCTCCGAGGCGGTGGCGGCGGCCCGGACGGCGGTCGGCACCGGAGCCCGCCGGGTCTCCGAGACGGTCACCGGCCCGGTGCGGCGGGCGCTCACCCGGCGGAGGAAGTCCACGCCGGAGTCCTGACGCGGAACCCCCGGCCGGACTCCGGCCGGGGGCCCGACACACGGGAGCCGGGGCGGGCCGGCGGGAGGCGGGCCCCCCCCGCGCCCGGCCCCG
>NZ_JBFBGS010000017.1:0-30148 GCF_040684795.1 Kitasatospora sp. NPDC089797
AGCCGACAGATCCCAAACAGGACAGTCGAGACGTCAGTCAGCCGAGGAGTCAGACCCACCAGCGACGTCACCACGAACATCATCACTGTCAGCCGTAGGCGGCGCTGTCCCACTCGGTGCCGGTGGCGGGCAGGGCCAGGGTGCTGTCGGGGCGGAGCCGGATGGTGACGGTCGCGCTGGGGGCCCGTTGGGAGTCCGCCCAGAATGCGGCCCATTCCCGTGCGAGCGCCTGCTGCCCGTCGTCGGCCCGGACACGGTCGTCGATCTGCTGGGCAGTGGCCTGTTCGTCGAACGGGAAGTTGCGCCGGTCGGTCACGACGACCGACGCGATGGCGTGTTCAGCCAGTTGCTGCATCGCCGTCTCGGGGTCGACGGCCGGGTCGTGCTCGGGGTAGGGGCTGCGGGGCGGGGCGTCCATGAGCAGGCGCAGGGCGAACACCGCGGTGCTGGGTACGTCCCCGGTGTCGGGGTGGACGGCGTGCAGGGCCAGGCGCACCAACTGCGGGGTCTGCTCGGTCACGCGGGCGTGCCACAGGCTTGACATGTCGTTGGTCGGCTTCCGGTCAGAGGGTGAAGGAGCCCTGGGAGATGGCCCGCGCGAGGCTGGCGATCTTCTGTGCGTCCAGGACGTTGTTGAAGGGGATCTCCTGCGGTTTGGTGGCCCGTGTCGATCGCCTGGCTCCCGGCGGTGCCGCGGCAGCGGGGACCGGGAACATGGCCTGGGCGAGACCGCCTTCCACGTCGTCGACGGTGAGGCCGGCACTGCCCCCGCTGCCCGCCAGGAACTGGTTGTGGGCGGTGGAGTTGGCCGTCCCGATCTGCTGCAGGAAAGCGTATTCGGGCCGAGTCCAAGTGGCGATGCGCGTGTAGTCGGCGAGCTCCTGGAAGGTCATGGCTGACAGCGCGACCGGCAGCCGGGGGTCGACCGGCTGGCGACTGGCGAAATTGAACGTGGCGTCCTTCTGGAGCGTCCAGCTCGGGTTCGCCTGTGAGCGGTCCAGCGTGTATTCGACGAAGCGCAGGGATTCGGGGAAGCAGTCGGAGGCGGCTTGCTGGGCCCCGGTTCCCGCGGTCGCGTTGTGAGGATGGTAGCTGAGGGAGACGCCGCAGTAGACGTACTGGTGATTGGCGGGCGCCGCAGCGGCGTTGTGAGTGCGCACCGCGCTGACGTCCGCCTTCAGCTGGCTCTCGTACGCGCTCTCGTAGCGCTGGTTGTCGCTCTGGGAGGCGACGACGAGGTTCTCGGCGGCGCCGTGCCCACCGGCGATGTTGTTGACGAGGTGGAAGCGGATCCAGTTGCCCTGCCGCAGGTGGCCGGCCCGCACGAGGTCCTGCAGGTAGTCCCACCCCGGAGGGTTCTGCTGGGGGGTGTTGCCCACGAGGGAGCCGTCGGTGATCATCTCCGAGTCGAGGGCACGCGCATACCCGGCCGACGAGCGGGTCGCTCGGTCGTCGAACCCGACCAGGGGCGTGCTCGTGATCGGGGTGGTGGGAGGCAGAGTCAGGCGCTGGACGGGCGGCGCGGTGGCGCCGGCCCGTGCGCCCTCGACCGGGTCCGGCGAGGACGCGGGTCGATCCGCGACCGGCCGGTGCATCGCGCGGGTCGCGTTCGCCTCGGCTTCGCGTTCGAACCGGTCGGACGGGTCGGAGACCCGCAGCCCGTCGCCGTTGTCGGTACCGGCGACGGGGCCCTGGCGCTGCTGGATGACGTGGGTGAGCTCGTGGGCAAGGGTGTGCTTGTCAGCGCCGCCGGCGCCGATGACGATGTGGCTGCCGGAGGTGTAGGCGCGGGCGCCGACCTCGGCGGCGGAGGCCCTGGCCGCGGTGTCGTCGTGGACGCGCACGTCGGAGAAGTCCGCGCCCAGGCGCGCTTCCATGTCGGTGCGGGTGGCGGTGTCCAGGGGACGCCCGCCGGTCGCCAGGACGTCGTGGACAGCGGAGCGCTGCACCGCAGCCGCCCCCTCAGCGGCCTGCCGGTGACCGCAGCCGGCCCCGTGCTCGTGCCGTTGCCGGCCGTCAAGCAGTCCGGCCCGGCGCATCATCTGCACAACGGCCGTATTGCCCACGGAGGCCTGCAGGGCGAGGATCCCCCGCGCGGAGGCCGGCGCCGCCGAGGCGGTGCCGGGCGCTCGTGCGGCAGTGCGCGCGGAGGCCAACTGCTGGCCGGGCTTGTGCTTCTGCTTGTGTGACACCGGTGCCGCCTTCTGTCGAAAGCCCCCCTTTGTGGGGGCGGAGTGAACGAGCTGCGAACCTCCTTGCCTACGGCATCCGGGCCACCGCGACCAGAGGCGTGAGGACAGTCTTCACGGCCGCAAGGGCACATCGGGGAACCCCTTGAGGGCAACCTGGCCGCCGCCCTCGACGCCTCCCCGATCGGCGACCCGGCCACCGTCGCCGAGGCCATCGCCACCTACCGCCACCGCCTGACCGTGCGCACCACCCCCGAGGCCACGGCCTCCCTCGCCGCACCCGTCTGTCGGCGGCCGGTCGGAATCCCCGGCTGGCGGCCATCAGACGGGGAGTCGCCGGCCTCGGAGCATCGCTGCCTTCGGTGACGGCGCTGGTGTCCGCCGCAAGGTCCCGAACGGGCGGGGATCCAGGACCGATGCCACGGACTCAACAGCGCTCGCCGACCGCTGACGTGCGGGGAGGCTTCGGACAGAGGGCCGTGGAAGGCGCAAGGTCGGTGGCCTTCGGCTAGGCGTCCGCCTCCTGGGACGCGGCCCGGGCCGCCTCGCGGGCAGCGCGGATGGCCGTCAGGTTGTCGACCAGCCGGACGGCTTCGGTCGCCGGGTCCATCGGCATGGCCAGCAGGGCGCGCACGTAGGCCGGGGCCAGTACCAGCTCGAGAACGTCCAGCCAGGTCAGAACGGTCGCGCCGCTCGCGTCCAGGGTGGCCTGGATCTGGCGGATGCGGGGCTCGGCGAAGTCCAGCCCGTTGCCGCCGCCGGCGCCCGCCCGGAGCAGGGCGCGGAAGAAGGCCAGGTGGTTGGGCTCGGCCACGTCGTGCAGCAGACGGGTGACCCAGGCGAGGAGGTCGGCGTGCAGGTCGCCGGTCGCGGGCATGGGCGAGCGACTGCCCAGCTCGTCCACGACGGCGTCGATGACCAGGCCGTCGGCGCTGCGCCAGCGCCGGTAGACCGTGGCGAGGTGCACGCCCGAGCGGGCCGCCACCTGCGCGATGTCGACCGTGCCGTCGCTCGATTCGGCCAGCAGCTCACGGGTGGCCGCGCGTACGGCCTCGCGGGTGCGGGCGGTGCGGCCGCCGGGCCGGGCTGTCCCTGTCGCTTGTGTCACCCCTCCACGCTACCGCGAATCTCTTGCATTAGCGCGCCCGACAGGGCTACGTTAAACGCGAATCATTCGCATGAGCGACCGAGCGGACCGGAGAATCCCGTGGCCCACACACCCGCACCAGCACACGCACACGCACTCGTCGTCGGCGGAGGGATCGCGGGCGACATGACCGCCCTGCTCCTGGAACGGGACGGTTGGAAGGTCACCGTCGCGGAGATCGCCCCGGCCTTACGCACCGGCGGACAGACCGTCGACGTGCGCGGCGACTCCCGGGAGGTACTGGAACAGGCCGGCCTGATCGAACAGGCCCTGGACTGCCTCGTCCCCCAGCGCGGAGCGGCCTGGATCGACGCACGGGAACGGCGACTGGCCACGATGCCGGTCGAGGCCTTCGACGGACGCGGCCTCGTCTCCCGCGAGGAACTGCTGCGCACCGACCTCGCCCGGATCATCCACGAGGCGGCCGGACCGGGCGTGACCCACCGCTTCGGCGAGACCGTGGACGCACTGGAGGACACCGCCACCGGCGTCCGCGCCCGCTTCCGCAGCGGCACGGAGGAGGAGTTCGACCTGGTCGTCGGCTCCGACGGCGCACACTCCCGGGTCCGCGCCCTGCGCTTCGGCCCGGAGGAGAACTACCGCAAACCCCTCGGCCTCGCCCACGCCTGGTTCACCCTCCACGAACAGCCCGACACCCCGGCACTGGACAGCTGGTTCCTCATCCACAACGCCCCCGGCCGCCTCAGCGTGGAAGCCCGCCCCGGACACCCCGGCCAACAGGAGATCGGCCTGACCTTCGCCGCCGACACCCTGCCACCCCGCAACGACCGCCAAGCCCAACTCGCCCTGCTGGACCGCACGTTCGCCGGAGCCGGCTGGCGCACCGCCGAGTTCCTGGCCGCCGCCCGAGAGGCCACCGACTTCGCCCTCGACACCCTCGACCAGATCCACATGCCGAGCTGGCGCTCCGGCCGGATCGTCCTGCTCGGCGACAGCGCCTGGTGCGCGAGCCCGCTCAGCGGCCTGGGCACCGCCCTCGCCCTGCGCGGCGCGGCCGAGCTGACCACCGCACTCCGCACCGCCGGCGCACCCGCCGACCTCACCCGAATACCCACCGCCCTGGCCGACTTCGAGCGGACCATGCGCCCCCGGGCCGCCTCCGCCCAGCAGCTCCCGCCCGGCCGGGTCGCAGCCGCAGCACCGAACACGGCCTGGGGCATCCGGGCCAACGCCCTCGCGATGCGCGCCATCCAGTCCCCCGCACTGCGCCCGCTCATGAACCGCGCCTTCAACGCCTCCGAGCACGGCCGCCGGACAGGGCCCGCCCCCGCACCGCGGACGACCCCCGCGACCTGACATCCCTGCGGACGTTCCTCAGCTCTTCGACCGTGTTGGACCGCTCGCTCCGCGGGATGGGAGGTCGTGCTGGAAGCCCCTGCCCTCCTCTCCCGCGGATCTGTCCGGACGAACCCCGGCCTGCGTCCGGCGTCCCGCAGCACGGCCCTTCACCTGCTCGACGCCTCGGTGATGTCCGCGGTCGTGTTCACGTCCGGTGTTCTGCAGGTGGTGTTCGACACCGGCTTGCACCTGACGTGCGCGGGCGGCTCATCGACGGAGGCATGCAACATCATCGGCCCACAGGGGTGGCCCTTCACGTCGATGGCCGGCAGTGGTCTTGCGGTCCTCCCAGTGATCCTCGCGCCCGACAGCGCAGAGTCTCGGCGAGGGGCCGGGTCGAGGCGGGTGAGGCGCTCGGCGGCGGTTGCCCCCGCCCGGGGCCGGCCAGGGGTTCGGCCGGTCTCGGGCGGGGGCGGTGCTCAGCGGCAGACGAGCTTTTTGCGTGCGAGTTCCTGGACGGTGCCGGGGGAAACCGGGGTGTCGCAGGAGACGGTGCCCTCGATCTCGGCGTCGAAGGTGCTGTAGGTGGGGTGGGAGCCGAAGGCGTAGGCCCAGTACCCGTCGCCGGGGTCGTTGTTCGAGGGGTAGCGGGGGAGGCAGACGTAGGCGTCGGCCTTGCCCTGGACGCGGTTTGTGCCCTTGAACACCGCGTAGTCGCCGGGGCGGGAGAAGTTCAGCGTGACCTTCTGGGACCACGTGCTGGTGCTGGACTTGGTGTTCTGGACGGAGAATCCGACCTTGATGGAGACCTTGGCGAAGAACGCGCCCACCTCCGAGTTGATCTCGGTCGAGGCGTTGAACGTGGTGCTGACGTTCTGGACCTCGGTCACGGTGGTCTCGATGGAGCCGGTGGTGCCGGGGGCGATGGTGATGCCCTTCCAGTGGGTGAGCACCGGGTCGACGACGGCGGTCGAGACCTCGTACAGCCCGTACCGGGACACGCGGGGGTCGCACGGGCCGCCCGGTTCGGCCGCGTGGGCCGTGCCCGCGCCGAAGGCCGAAGCTGCCACGGTCAGGACGGCGAGCGCGGCGGGTAAGGAGAGCCGCCGCAGGAAGGTGTTCGCCAAGAGGACTCCTCGGGAGGGGAGGCGCCAGGCCGTCACACCGTCGACACCTGGCATGGATTTGTCAGATCATGCCCCGGTCGCCTCCACTGCACACCCACAACTCCCCTGCAGGAAAAGACGGTTGGCCGTGCATGTGCGCACCGAGGCGGTCGGGATCTTCCCCGCCTGCGACGCCGTCCTTCGCCTGGACGGCGCCGTTCTGGCCGAGCGGGCCGAACGGCGGCTGCTTCAACCGTGACAAGCCCGCCGCCGTTCTGCTCCGCGAAAGGCCGAGCTCACCGTCACCGTCGGTGACGCCATCGCTCTCATCGGGCGCCGCCCCGCCTCCGCCGTCGGCCGGGCCCGGGTCTCCTCGCCCCGGTTCCCCGTCTGCTGCCGGGAACCGGGGCGAGGAGGTGCACCAAAGCCCGGATGGTCACGGGACCCGCCGTTCCAGCCTCCGCTGGCGGCGGGTCAGAGCTGCTGCAGGGCGCCCTCGGCGCGCAGGTCGGCGAGGGTCGGGTAGCCGTCCACCGCCATGATCAGGTCGGCCTCGGCGAGCAGCGAGCGCAGTACGTGGACGATGCCGTCCGCGCCGCCGACCGCGAGTCCGTAGGCGTACGGGCGGCCGACGCCGACGGCGGTGGCGCCGAGGGCGAGGGCCTTGATCACGTCGGCCCCGGAGCGGACGCCGGAGTCGAACAGCACCGGCAGCCCGTCCGCCGCCTCGACCACGCCGGGCAGGGCGGCCAGGGCCGGGAGGCCGCCGTTGGCCTGGCGGCCGCCGTGGTTGGAGCAGTAGACCGCGTCCACGCCGCCGTCCCTGGCCCGGCGGACGTCCTCGGGGTGACAGATGCCCTTGAGGATGATCGGCAGCTCGGTGAGGGAGCGCAGCCAGGGCAGGTCGTCCCAGGTCAGCGGGTTGCCGAAGATCTGCACCCACTCGCGGACGACGGCCTGCGGGTCCTCCTCGGGGGTCTTGGTGAGGCGGGCCCGGAAGACCGGGTCGGAGGTGTAGTTGGCGAGGGCGTGGCCGCGCAGCTGGGGGAAGTTGCCCGTGCTCAGGTCACGCGGGCGCCAGCCGGTGATCCAGGTGTCCAGGGTGATCACGATGCCCTTGAAGCCGGCGGCCTCGGCCCGGTGGACCAGGCTCTCGGCGAGCGCCCGGTCGGTGGGGGTGTAGAGCTGGAAGAAGCCGGGGGTGTCGCCGAACTCGGCGGCGACCTGCTCCAGCGGATCCACCGTCAGGGTCGAGGCGACCATCGGCATCCCGCTCCTGGCGGCGGCGCGGGCGGTGGCGAGGTCGCCGTGCCCGTCCTGGGCACACAGCCCGATCACCCCGATCGGCGCCATGAACAACGGCGACGGCAGCCTCAGCCCGAACAGGTCGACGCCCAGGTCACGTTGGGCGGCGCCGACCATCATCCGCGGCACCAGCCCGTACCGCTCGAACGCCGACACATTGGCCCGCTGGGTGAACTCGTCCCCGGCTCCGCCCGCCACGTACGACAGCACCGAGGGCGGCAGTGCGGCCTGCGCCCGTGCCTCCAGTGCGGCGAAGTCCATCGGCATGGTCGGCTGGACCCCGAAGAGGCCCTCGAAGTAGATCTCGTTCTGGAAATCCCCGTACTGGCCCTTCGACTTCACGTCCACCGTGCTCGCCGTCCTTCCGACACCGCCCGTCCGGGACCCTCCCGGTTGCGGCAGCTCCCACCGTGCCGACAAAGCCGCCCGGGGGCCATGTCCCCGGCACCAGTGGACGCCGCCCGGGTTTTGTCGCCACGGACAGAACCGCTGTCGGGGAGGGCGGATCAGGCCGCGGTGTCGGCCCGTACGGCGTCCTGGTACCGGTGGGCTCCCCCGGCGGCCCGCCGGATCCACCAGGCGGCAACGTAACAGCCCAGCGCGGCGAACAGGCCGGCGCCCGCGCCCTTGGCCGCGTCGGAGAGCAGCCCTTCGGCCACCTCCGCCGACGGCAGCCCGGCGGCCGCCCGGGCGGCGAGGCCCGACCAGGCGTGTGCGACGGCACCGGCCGACGCACACAGGGCCAGGGCCAGCAGGACCCCGCGCCGGACCCCGCCGGTGCGGAGCCGGCCGCGGCGGCGCCACCCGTACGCCGCGAGGGCGGCGAGGCCGCCGACCGTGCTCAGGTGCTGCAACGCCCGCGCCCAGGTGAGGCTGCCGGCCGCGGTGTCGTTCAGCCAGGGCACCTGGGTGACGACGAAGCCGTCGTAGTGGGTGAATGAGTCCCAGACCAGGTGGGTGGCGATGCCGAGCAGGGCGGACAGCAGCACCCACCCGGCGCGCCGCGCCGACGCGCCGACGGACCGGGCGGGCGGCGGGTCGACGGGCAGCCGCAGCAGACCCGCCGACGGCCGGTGGGCGGCCAGCAGCAGGCCCCAGAGCAGCAGGGTGTACGGCAGCGTGACGGTGAGGACGCCGGAGACCGCGTGGGTGGTGGTGGCGTTGACGAAGGGCTCGTACCAGGACTGGGCACTGACCGGCAGGCCCGTGGTGGAGACGAAGTAGGGCAGGTCCGGGGCGACGGCCCCGGCGACCAGGGCGGCCCGGCTGAACGGGCCGCGCAGCAGCGGCAGGACGGCTGCGGGGTGGGACAGGGTGAACGGCATGGGTTTCCTCTCGCACGGACCAATAGTCCGTTGAACGGAATGCTACGTCAAACGGACTAATGCCTGCGCGACACAGCACGAACCCCGCCGCGCGACCGGGACCGGCCGCTCGACGGGGTTCGAGGGTTCGAGGGTTCTGGAATTCAGCGTTCGGCGTTCAGTGTTCGGCGTCCAGGCGCGAAGGATCAGCGCAGGGTCCGCCCCAGCCGGGCCGCGAGCGGCACACCCGCCGCGCCGATCATCAGCACGGCCGCCAGGCAGGCCGTCGCGGTCGCGTCGCCCCACGCCGTGCCGCAGGCCTCGGCGAGCAACGGCGGGGCCGCCAGGGCCGTCGCCGCGAGCTGACGGCCGGCACCGGATCCGGCACCGGCCCCACCGCCGGTCCCATCGCCCGATCCGCCACCGGACGCACCCCGCCAGGCCAGCGCCACGCCCGTCCCGGCGAGGACGAGCAACGGCCAGCACCCGTAGTCGGTGCTGACCCACGGCAACACGTGCGCGGCAACGGCCGCCAGCGGCACCAGTACCAGCGCGACCATGGCACCGGCCACACCCGCCCGGCCGCCCGCCATGCCCTCCGCCCGCCGGTCCGGCGGGCAGGCCACCAGCACCGCCGCCGCCAGCACCGCCGCGACCGGGGTCGCGACCGGGGAGCCGAGGGCGGGCCCGCTCACCACCGCGCCCACCGCGTAGCCGAGCAGCCCCGCCACCGTGCAGGGCACGCCCGCCCGCCACCGGCCGGCCAGCGCGGCCGCCGCCCCGGCGAACACGAGCAGGGCGGAGAACAGCAACACGCCCCAGGCGCCCGACAGTTCGAGGCGGAGCTGGAGGCCCACGGGCGCGGGCGAGGCGACCAGGCCGGCGTAGCGGCGCAGCAGGTGCAGGCCGCCCGCCGCCGCCGCGGCGCCGAGCACCAGGGGCTGGGCCGGGCCGAGTACTGTCGCGAGGGTGCCGGCCGGGCCCAGTCCGAACCGCAGCCGCAGGCCGTGCGCTGCGAGGTCCGCGCCGTCGCGCAGCCGCACCCGCAGCGGTTCACCGGCCGTCAGCTCGTGGAAGGTCGCGGCGATCTCCGCGCCGTGGGCGTGCCGGTAGGCGGCGGGGTAGAGCCGCAGGACGTGGTCGATCATGTACCGGTCGCCGCCGGGCGGGGGGCGGACAGCCGCCGGGTGGCCTCCCGCGCCGTCGCCGCGAGGCGTTCGGCCTCGGTCGCCAGCCGGTCGCGCCCGCCCGGGGACAGGGTGAAGATCCGTCGGGCCCGGCCGTCGACGACCTCCTCGCGCTCGACCTCGATCAGGCCGTCGGCCAACAGGCGGTCCAGCGCCCCGTAGAGGGCGCCCGTGCGCAGCGAGACCCGGCCGTCGGTCATGGCCTTGATCTCCTGGGCGATGGCGTATCCGTGCCGGGGGGCGTCCGCCAGGGCGGTCAGGACCATCACGGTGGGTTCTTGCATCACACGCTCGCTCACCCCACGACGATAGTCACTCCGGCTGACCATCTCAACGGATCGGGTCTTTTCCACGAAGCTGGACACCGCACACCCGGCGGCCACCGCCCCGGAGCCCGCCCCACCGCGAGTCCGTTCAGTACAGCCCGATCGCCCGGCCCGCTCAGCAGACCCCGCTCACCCCTGGAGGCACCGTGCCCGACCCGTCCGCGTCCGCCGATCTGCTCGACCGGTTGGCGCTGCCCGAACTCGCCCGCTCCGCCGCCCGGATACAGCCCGAACTCACCTCCCTGCGGCGCCAGTTGCACCAGACACCGGAGCTCGGACTGGATCTGCCGCTGACCCGGGACCGGCTGCTCGCCGCTCTCGACGGCCTGCCGCTGGACCTCACCCTGGGCGAGGAGCTGAGCTCGATCACGGGCGTGCTGCGCGGCGGGCGCCCCGGGCCGAGCGTGCTGCTGCGCGCCGACATGGACGCACTGCCCGTCCAGGAGAACGTCCGGGTGCCGTACGCCTCCAGGGTCCCGGGCGCGATGCACGCCTGCGGGCACGACCTGCACATGGCCGCACTGGTCGGCGCCGCCCGTCTGCTGGCCGAGCGGCGCGCGGAGCTGGCGGGCGACGTGGTGCTGATGTTCCAGCCCGGTGAGGAGGGGGCGGGCGGCGCCCGCCGGATGGTGGACGCGGGCGTGCTGGAGGCGGCCGGCCGGCGGGTGGTGGCCGCGTACGCCCTGCACGTGGCCGCCGCACTGCTGCCCAACGGCCTGGTCGCCGCCCGCCCCGGGCCGATGCTGGCCGCCTCGGACACCCTGTGGGTCACCCTGCGGGGGCGCGGCGGGCACGGGTCCAGCCCGCATTCGGCGTTGGACCCGGTCCCGGCCCTGTGCGAGGCGGTGCTCGCCCTCCAGTCGATGGTGACCCGGCGGATGGACGCCTTCGACCCGGTGGTGCTGACCGTCGGCACCCTCGCCGCCGGCACGGCGGCCAATGTGATCCCCGACGAGGCGCGGTTCTCCGCGACCGTCCGCTCCTTCTCCGCGCGCTCACGGGACCTCGCGCACACCGAGGCGCTGCGGGTGGTGCACGGGATCGCGGCCGCCCACGGGCTGACGGCGGAGGCCGAGGTGGAGCCCGGCTACCCGGTGACCGTCAACGACCCGACGGAGGCGGGCTTCGCGGCCGACCTGGCGGCCCGGCTGCTCGGACCGGAGCGGTACGTGGAGATGCCCCGGCCGATCGCGGGCTCCGAGGACTTCGGCGTCGTGGCCGCGCTGGTCCCGTCGGCCTACCTGATGCTCGGCGCCGCCCCGACGGACGGCCGCGACCCGTTCGCCGCGCCCTACAACCACTCCCCCGACGCCGAGTTCGACGACAGCGTGCTCGCCGACGGCGCCGCCCTGCTGGCGGGCCTGGCCCTGGGGAGGCTGGCCCGGGGGTAGCACCGCCCGGGCCGGCGGACGGCGGGGAGAGCACCGCCCGACCCGGAGGGCGCCCCGTCACCTCCCGTCGAGGCCGAACGGCCGCGCCTCCGGGCGCGGCCCGGTGTAGCTCGCCCGGGCTCGCATCCGCAGCGGCTCCTCCTGGTACTCCTCCACCGCGTGGGCCAGCCAGCCCGGGGTGCGGGCCACCGCGAACACCACCTCGCCGGCCTCGGCCCGCAGTCCGGCGGCCAGGGCGAGGGCGGACAGCGCCAGGTCGATGTTGGCCCGCGGCCCCGGCCCGCCGGCCGGGGCGGCCGCCGCCTCCACCTCGGCGACGGCCGCCACCACGGCCGCACCGCCGTCCAGCCGCCCCACCGCGTCGAGCAGCGCCGCCGCCCGGGGGTCGCCGTCGGGGTAGAGCCGGTGGCCGAGGCCAGGGATCGGGCGGCCGGTGCGCAGGTAGTCGGAGACCACCGGCACCGCGCCGCCGGCCAGCACCTCGGCGAGCATCCGGTGGGCCAGCGGGCTGGCCGCGCCGTGCAGCGGGCCGTCGGTGGCGCCGAGCCCGGCCGAGACCACGGCGTACGGATGGGCCCGCGCCGAGGCCGCCACCCGGGCCGCCACGGTGGACACCGCCAACTCGTGGTCGATCAGCAGCACCAGGGCGCGGTCCAGGCAGGCCAGCGCCTCGGGGGTCGGTGCGGCGGGGGCCAGCCGGCTCCACAGCCGCGCCGCCAGTGAGGCGTCCGGCCCGGGGTCGGGCGCGGTGCGCGGCAGGGCCTCCACCATCCCGGCGATCAGCGCCGCCCCGGCCGCCAGCACGGTCTGCTCGCGCAGGTCGAAGCGGAGCGGGTCGAGTGCGGCCGCGACGGTGACGGAGATCCGCAGCCGGTCCGGCAGCCGGATGCCGTCCGGCAGCGCGGCGGCGGCCCGGGACAGCGCCTCGGCGGTGGCGGGCGGCACCCGCAGGGCGACCGGGGCGTCGGCGCCCAGGCCCCAGAGCCAGCCGACCGCGGCCTCGAAGCCGTGCCGGGTGGCGAGTTCGACGGCGTCCCGGCCGCGGTAGTAGAGCCGGCCGTGCTCGATCAGGGTCAGCCCGGTCCGCACCGTGACCGGTTCGCCGACCACCGGGCGCACCGGGGTGCGCCGCCCGCGGGCGGCCAGCTCCGCCACCTCGTCGGCGTCGAAGGTGCTGCCCTTGCCGTCCGGCGCCCGCTCGCTGCTGAGCTGCCCCCGGCTGGCGTAGGCGTACACCGTCTCCACCTTGACGCCGAGCCGTTCGGCGACCTGCCGGGTGGTCAGGCGTTCGCCCATGGTTCCCCTCGTCTCCCGCCGCACCTCGATCACCGCACCTCGATGATGATCCGCAGTATTCCATATTGATTTCAATCAACATTGACAACATCGATCAATGCTCGGAGAGTACGAAACGTCACCCGGAACGAGCCCCCGAGGAGGGCCACCGCCATGTCGAGCACCACCCAGCTTTCGAGCACCACCCAGCCGTCGAGCACTGCCCAGCCGTCGAGCCCCACCCCGATAGAGGTCCCGCGCGGCCTGAAGGGCGTCGTGGTCACCGAGACCGGACTCAGCGACGTCCGCGGGCTGGAGGGCTTCTACCACTACCGCCAGTACTCGGCGATCGAGCTCGCCGAACAGCGCACCCTGGAGGACGTCTGGCAGCTGATGCTGTTCGGCGAGCTGCCCGACCCGGCCGGGCGCAGCGCCTTCCTGGCCCGTACCGCGCCGCTGCGCCGGCTCCCCGACGCGCTCCGCCCGCTGCTGCCCGCGCTCGCGGCGGCCACCGCGCACGGCGGCCCGCTCAGCGCCCTCGGCGCCGCGCTCTCGATCGCCGCCGCCGACCGCGGCGTCCGGCCGCTCTACGACACCGCCCCTGAACGGCGGGTCGAGGACGCGCTGTTCGCCACCGCGCTGGTGCCGACGGTACTGACCGCGCTGTACCGGCTGCAGCAGGGCGAGCAGCCGGTGGAACCGCGCGACGACCTCGGCCACGCGGCCAACTACCTCTACATGCTGACCGGTGAGGAGCCCGAGCCGGCCAAGGCCCGGGCGATCGAGCAGTACCTGATCTCCACGGTGGACCACGGCTTCAACGCCTCCACCTTCACCTCCCGGGTGATCGCCTCCACCGGGGCCGACCTGGTCGCCTGCCTGGTCGGCGGGCTGGGGGCGCTCTCCGGGCCGCTGCACGGCGGTGCGCCGAGCCGGGCGCTGGACACCCTGGACGCGATCGGCACCCCGGACCGGATCGACGGCTGGATCCGGGAGCACGTGCTGGCCGGTGACCGGATCATGGGCTTCGGCCACGCCGTCTACCGCACCGAGGACCCGCGCTCCCGGATGCTGCGCGGGATCGCCCGGTCCTTCGGCGGCGAGCTGGTCGACCTCGCCGTCCAGGTGGAGGCCCGGGTCGAGGCGATCCTGGCCGAGCTGAAGCCGGGCCGCGAGCTCCACACCAACGTGGAGTTCTACGCGGGCGTGGTGATGCACCTGTGCGGCCTGCCCAGGGACATGTTCACCCCCACCTTCGCCGCGGGCCGGGTGATCGGCTGGAGCGCCAACATCCTGGAGCAGGCCGCCGATCCCAAGATCATCCGCCCGGCCGCCCGCTACACCGGCCCGGCCGCCCCGCAGCCGCTGCCGGCGGACCGGGCCGCCTGAGCGCCCGTCCCGCCTGAGCACACGCACCGCCTGAGCGCACCTACCACCCGGGCAACCGTCCGCACCACCTGACCGCCGGGCCCCGTCGTCGAGCCGACGGGGCCCTCTGCGCCGAATCGTCGCGTTCCGTTCAAGCCCCGCTCACCCCATCATGGAACGGTGTCAGCCGCGCCTACGCGCGTAGCACTCCCCTGTACCCCCACACGACAAGGGACTTGACTGATGCTCAGACGCCTCGACGCCATCCGCCCGCTCGCCCTGGGCGCCGTCGTCCTCACCGTCCTCGCTGGTGCGGGCGCCTCGCCCCACCGGGCCGTGGCGGCGCCCGCGACCACCACCGCGCCCACCGCCACGGCCGCCAAGCACCGCGTCCTGTTCGACGCCAGCAAGGCGGAGACAGCCGGCAACGCCGACTGGATCATCAGCACCAGCCAGCCCGACCCGCTCGCCGAGAACGCCGACCCCCAGTCCGAGAGCGACTGGACCGGCGCCATCTCCAGTTGGGGCGTCGCCCTCCAGAAGACCGGCCAGTACAGCCTCAAGACCCTGCCGAGCGGCTCCACCATCACCTACGGCACCGGCGGGGCGCTGGACCTCGCCAACTTCGACGAGTTCGTGCTGCCGGAGCCGAACATCCGGCTCAGCGCCGCCGAGAAGACCGCCGTGATGACCTTCGTCCAGAACGGCGGCGGGCTGTTCCTGATCTCCGACCACACCGGCAGCGACCGCAACAACGACGGCTGGGACTCCCCCGCCATCATCAACGACCTGATGACCACCAACTCGGTCAACAACAAGGACCCGTTCGGGCTCTCCGTCGATCTGCTCAACATCCAGACCGACAACCCGACCGCGATCAACGACGCCACCGACCCGGTCCTGCAGGGCCCCTTCGGCACCGTCACCGGCAGCATCATCCGCAACGGCACCACCTTCACCCTCAAACCCGCCGACAACCCCTCCGTCAAGGGGATCGTCTACCGCACCGGCTACTCCGGCACCACCGGGGCCTTCTTCGCCACCAGCAGCTTCGGCAAGGGCCGGGTCGCCCTCTGGGGCGACAGCTCGGCCATCGACGACGGCACCGGTGAGTCCGGCAAGACCCTGTACGACGGCTGGAACGACCCGGCCGGCACCGACGCCGCGCTCGGCCTCAACGCCACCGCCTGGCTCGCCGCCGGCGGCAGCGGCACCACCGGCGGCGTCACCCTCGGCAACCCGGGCCCCCGCACCAGCACCGCCGGAACCGCCACCAGCCTCCAGCTCTCCGCCACCGACACGGCCGGCGGCACCCTCGGCTACCGCGCCTCCGGCCTGCCCGCCGGGCTCGGCCTCAACGCCACCACCGGCCTGATCAGCGGCACCCCGACCACCGCCGGGAGCTACTCCGTGACGGCCACCGCCACCGACTCCACCGGCCCGTCCTCCTCCGTCACCTTCACCTGGACCGTCCGGCCCACCGGCGGCGGCTGCACCGCCGCCCAACTGCTCACCAACCCCGGCTTCGAGGCCGGTTCGACCACCGGCTGGACGGAGACCAACACCAGCGGCAGCAGCGCCATCAACAGCGGCTCCGGCGAGCCGCCGCACTCCGGCAGCTACGACGTCTGGCTGGACGGCTACGGCAGCACCAACACCGACACCATCGCCCAGACGGTGACCCTGCCGGCCGGCTGCAGCAGCTACACCTTCAGCTACTGGCTGCACATCGACACCGCCGAGCCCACCACCACCGCGTACGACAAGCTGACGGTCACCGCGAACGGCACCACCCTGGCGACCTACTCCAACATCGACGCGGCCACCGGCTACCAGCAGCACAGCCTCGACCTGTCCGGCTACGCCGGGCAGACCGTGACCCTCAAGTTCACCGGCGCCGAGGACTACACCAAGCAGACCTCCTTCGTCCTGGACGACACCGCCGTCAACGTGGCCTGAGCCGCGGCCGGTCGGCCTCCCCGCCCGGGGAGGCCGACCGGCGACGCCGTACCGGGCGCCGCAGCTACGGCCGCAGGGCGACGGGCTCCGCGAGGGCGAGTCCGGACCAGCGCTCCACCTCCTCCGCATGACTGCCGACCGCCGTCACCCGGGCCACGGCGGCGGCCTCCTCCGGGGTCGGACCGCCCGCCCGCCGGGCGAGCAGCGCCAACGGCCAGGCCGGTGTGCCGAACCGCCCGCCGTCGAAGGCGTGCCAGTCCCAGGCGGCGTCGAACCGCCAGGCCCGGCCGTCCCGGTCCGCGACCTCGTCACCGGGCTCCAGGCAGGCGAAGGGCCGGTAGAGCAGCCGGATCCGGAAGGGCTCACCGCCCGCCGGGTCCAGCTGGTACGTCTGCTCCTCGACCCCGGGGGCATGGGTCTCGCCCTGCCGCAGCAGGCCGAGGTACCGGGCCGGCCGGGGCAACCAGCCCGTCTCCAGGGGCGGTTCGAAGTGCTGGACGTCCACGACGTACATCACCGTCGGCGGCACCCCGACCCGGCAGACGTCGCCCGCCGCCAGCGCGTCCGTCGACGGCTCGGTGCGGAAGAGCGAGCGCTCCCAGCCGTACTGCTCGGGCGTCGGCAGCGCCACGCCCCCGTTCCACCGCACGCCCGCCGCCAGCGGGTCGACCTCCCACCACGGCCAGCGCAGCGAGACGTGGCCCTGCCCGACCCCGGTGACCGTCACCTCGGTGAACGGACACTCCACCATCAGCACGTCACCCCGCCGGAACCGGTCTCCCGCCGCCGGTCGCCGGTCCGTACCCGCGTCCACCATGTGCCCTCCCCGAACCTCGTCGACGCCCGAGGAGATCATCACAGCCGGGACCGACAGTCCCCCGGCGCGTTCGGAACACCTGGTCCGAACACCTGCTCCGAACACCTGCTCCGAACGCCCGGCCCGAACGCCCGGTCCGAACGCCCGGTCCGAAACCCGCCGGTGCCGGCCGCCCACGCGCCGCAGACTGGACCCGGCGCGGGCGGCTCCGACGGACGGTCGGCCCCGCCCGCGCCGTACCGACTACCAGCGAGGGACCCCCGTGACCACCCGCACCGCGACCGCCGCAGCCCGGCAGCGCGTCGACTCGGCCGACTGGCCGGCCCTCACCGAGGAGCTCGACGCCCACGGCTGCGCGCTCACCCCACAGTTGCTCACCCGCCCGGAGTGCCGTGAGCTGGCCGCGCTCCACGACCGGCCCGAACTCTTCCGCAGCACCGTCGACATGGCCCGCCACCGCTTCGGCTCCGGCCGGTACCGGTACTTCACCCACGACCTGCCCGAACCCGTCCACGCGCTGCGCCGGGCCCTCTACCCCCACCTGCTGACCGTCGCCCGGGCATGGGCGGCGAAGCTCGGCCGCCCCGCGCCCTGGCCGGACGACCTGGACGAGTGGCTGGCGCGCTGCCACGCGGCCGGGCAGTCCAAGTCCTCGCAGATCCTGCTGCGGTACGGGCCCGGCGACTGGAACGCGCTGCACCGGGACCTCTTCGGCGACCTGGTCTTCCCGCTCCAGGTCGTCGTCGGCCTCGACGAGCAGGGCACCGACTACACCGGCGGCGAGTTCCTCCTCGTCGAGCAGCGCCCCCGCGCCCAGTCGCGCGGCACCAGCACCGTGCTCCCCCAGGGCCACGGCCTGGTCTTCACCACCCGCGACCGGCCGGTCCGTTCGGCCCGGGGCTTCTCGGCCGCCCCGGTGCGCCACGGGGTCAGCACCGTCCGCTCGGGCCGCCGGCACGCGCTCGGCCTCGTCTTCCACGACGCCTGAGGCGGCCACCCCATGACCACCCCCATGACCGCCCCCGGCCCGCGCACCTACCGGCTGCTCGGCCCGGACGGCCGCAGCCTCACCAGCACCCGGCCGGGCACCCTGGGCGGCTACCGCCCCGGCCGCATCTACGGGCGGCTCGACTGCCCGTCGGCCCGGCGCGCCATCGCCGCCGGGGGCTACGTCCGCCACCGGGTCTTCTTCGCCGACGAGCCCACCGCCCTCGCGGCCGGCTACCGGCCCTGCGCCGTCTGCCTGCCCACCACGTACCTCCGCTGGAAGGCCCGACAGCAGGCGGAGCACCGATGACCTCGTCCCCGCTGCTCCGCCCCGCCGCGCTCGACGCCCACCGACCGCTGTCCGCCCCCGCCGACCACACCGACGCCGAACTCACCGCCCTGCTCGGCCTGTTGACGACCGCCCGCCCCCGGATCCACACGGTCGCCATCGGCCACAGCCGGGACGACGCCTCCAGGGCCGCCGCCGAGGCCTTCACCGAGGCCTGGCGGGCCCGCGGCGGATCGGTCCTCGCCGTCGTCGACTGGCCGGAGCAGGCGGCCTCCTGGCTGCGCCCGGCGCAGCGGCTGACCGCCCAGGCGCCGGACGCCTGGGTGATCGCCGCCGCCCCGCTCGGCTGGATCCAGCTGGCCCGGCGGCTGCGCCACAGCACCGCGTGGTCCCCCGGCCGGACCTTCGGCTTCGCCGCCCTGGCCGAGCCGCGCGCCGTCGCCCTCGCGGGCCCGGACGCCCCGGACGGTCCGCACACCCCGGACGATCCGCACACCCCGGACGATCCGCACACCCTGGACGGCCTGCGCGGCGCCACGGCGGACGGCGGCCGCTGGGAGGTCCGGCACGGCCGGCTGGTCACCCCGCCGCCCTCGGACGGCGGTGACCGATGACCCCGCCCCACCGGTACGCCCGGACGGCGGGGGACGTGAACGGCGAGCGGGTGGCCGCCCCTCCCGGACCCGCCGCGTTTGGCGGACCGTACCGCCGGGATACCCATGCCGCATGGTTCCCACCGAAGTCGCCGACGCGCTGCCCGAGCTGGTCCCCTTCCTCCGCGCCGTCCAGCAACGGCGCCCCGACGACGGCACCTGGTGCGAGGGCTGGACGGTCCGCGACGTACTGGCCCACCAGGCCGGCACCGCCGAGGAGCTCGCCCGGGTGCTGCGGGCCGTCCTGGCCGGCGCCCCGGTGGAGACCCGCGGCTTCACCCGGGAGGCCCCGTACCGGCGGATGTCCGACGCCGAGCTCTGGACGGCTTTCACCAGCCGCTGCGCGGAACTGACCGAGGTCGCCTCGGCGGCGGCGGGCGACCTGGCCCCCGAGACGGAGATCGGCTGGACCGGCCGGACGGTCACCGTGCCGTTCTTCCTGGAACACCTGCGCGAGGAGCTGGTCATGCACCGCTGGGACCTCACCGGGGACGACCGGACCGCGACGGCCGCCCTGGACGAGCCCTGGATGACCCGGCACACCGTGCTGTCCGTCGGACGGCCCCTGCTGGTCAAGGGCGCGGCCGGGCTCGGCCTCGGCCCCGGTGGCAGCCCGGTCGAGGGCCGGCTGCGCGTCCCGGGCACCGACGACGTGCTGGTGACCGCCGACGCCGGGGGCGTCGGCATCGGGTTCGCCGCTGCGGAGGGCCCGGCCACCGTCGAGAGCGACGCGGCCACTCGGGTGCTCCTGCTCTGGGGGCGCCGCCCCGCGGACCCGGGCCGCTGGCACAGCACCGCCGGACCGGAGGCCCTGCTGAGACTCCGCAACCTCCTGGGCGGCTACTGAGCCCGGCACCGTCCCCATCCGCCGTCACCACCCGCCGTCACCACCCGCCGTCACCGGCCCGGGCGCCCGGCCCTGAACGGGCTAGCCTCCCGGGCGCGGCGCACCGTCCGGCGGTGATCCTGAAGTCCGGCCGCGCCGGGCGGTCTTCCGCTGCGCGGCGGCAGGCACGAGACTCCAGGTCCCGCGGTACGCGACACCCGGTACGAGCCGACCGGCTCGCCGGAAGCCCTGAGGAAGGAAGCGGCAGGTCATGGACGCATCCGCACAGATCGGCGTGACGGGGCTGGCGGTCATGGGCCGCAACCTGGCACGGAACTTCGCCCGCAACGGCTACACGGTCGCCGTGCACAACCGCACCCCCGCCCGGACCAGGGCCCTCGTCGAGGAGTTCGGCCGGGAGGGCAGGTTCGTCCCGGCCGAGTCGGCGGAGGAGTTCGTAGCCGCGCTGGAACGGCCCCGCCGGCTGCTGGTCATGGTGAAGGCCGGCGAACCGACCGACGAGGTGATCGAGGAGTTCGCCCCGCTGCTGGAGCCCGGCGACATGATCATCGACGGCGGCAACGCCCATTTCCTGGACACCCGCCGCCGCGAGAAGTCGCTGCGCGAGCGCGGCATCCACTTCGTCGGCAGCGGTGTCTCCGGCGGCGAGGAGGGCGCCCTGCACGGCCCCTCGATCATGCCCGGCGGCTCAGCCGAGTCCTACACCGTGCTCGGCCCGATGCTGGAGAGGATCAGCGCCCACGTGGACGGCGAGCCCTGCTGCACCCACATCGGCACCGACGGCGCCGGGCACTTCGTGAAGATGGTGCACAACGGCATCGAGTACGCCGACATGCAGCTCATCGCCGAGGCCTACCACCTGCTGCGGGAGGTCGGCGGCCACTCCCCCGCCGAGATCGCCGGGATCTTCCGGCGCTGGAACCAGGGGCGGCTGGACTCGTACCTCATCGAGATCACCGCCGAGATCCTCGCCCACACCGACGCCGACACCGGCAGGCCCTTCGTCGACATCGTCCGGGACGCCGCCGAGCAGAAGGGCACCGGGCGCTGGACCGTCCAGACCGCGCTCGACCTCGGCTCCCCGGTCACCGCGATCGCCCAGGCCACCTTCGCCCGGGTCGCCTCCTCCCGGGCCGAACTGCGGGCGGCCTACCGCCCGTTGCCCGGCGGCACCGAGCCCGACCCGAGCCCGCAGGAGGCCGAGCGCTTCACCCGGGACGTCGAGCAGGCCCTGTACGCGTCCAAGGTCATCGCCTACGACCAGGGCTGGACCATGATCCGCGACGCGGCGGCCGAGTATGGCTGGGACATCGACCTCGGCGCGGTGGCCAGGATCTGGCGCGGCGGCTGCATCATCCGGGCCGCCTTCCTGGACCGGATCCGCGCCGCCCACGCCGACAGCCCGAGCCTGGTGAGCCTGCTGGCCGAGAAGCAGTTCGCCGGCGAGGTCTCCGACGCCCAGACGGCCTGGCGCACGGTCGTGGCCGCGGCGGCCCGGCGCGGCATCCCGGCGCCGGCCTTCTCCGCCGCGCTCGCCTACTACGACACCCTGCGCAGTGAGCACCTGCCCGCCGCGCTGATCCAGGGTCAGCGCGACTTCTTCGGCGCTCACACCTACCACCGCACCGACCGGCCGGGCAGCTACCACACCCGCTGGGCCGAGCCCGGCCGCCCCGAGGAGCGGACGGACACCGGGGCGTAGCCGGTCGGGCGGGCCCGAACCGGGGCGTCACCGGTCGGGCAGGCCCGGCCGACCAGGGGTCGTGGACGGTCAGGGGCCGTGGACGGTCAGGGGGCCGACACCCGGAGGACGCGCCGCAGCCAGCGGGTGCGGGCCTCCTCGGCGTCCCGGCTGACGGCCGCCTGCGGGGCGAGGCTGTCGAAGCCGTGGCAGGCGCCGGACCAGACGTGCAGTTCGGCCGCGCCGCCGGCCCGCCAGATCGCGTCGGCGTAGCCGACGACCTCGTCCCGGAAGATCTCGGCGGAGCCCACGTCGAGGTAGGCGGCCGGCAGCCGGGACAGGTCGGTGGCGCGGGCCGGGGCGGCGTACGGGGAGAGGTCGGCGGCGCCGTACCGCTCGCCGAGCACGGCCTGCCAGGCGGTGGCGTTGGAGGTGCGGTCCCAGGTGTCGTGGCCGGCCAGTTGGTGGCTGGAGAAGGTCTCGCCCCGGTCGTCGAGCATCGGGCTCAGCAGCAGTTGGCCGAGCGCGGCCGGGCCGCCCCGGTCGCGGGCCAGCAGGGCGAGGGCCGCCGCCAGCCCGCCGCCCGCGCTCTTGCCGCCGATCACCAACCGCCCGATGTCCAGGCCCAGTTCACCGGCGTGCCCGGCCAGCCAGTCGAGCCCGGCGTAGCAGTCCTCGACGGCCCCCGGGAAGCGGGTGCCCGGTGCCAGCCGGTACTCCACGGACACCACCGCCAGCCCCAGTGGCAGCACCCAGGACTGCAGCACTCGCGGCAGCACGGACCACGCGTTGCCCATCACCATCCCACCGCCGTGCAGGTAGTAGAGCACCGGCAACGGCCCCCGGGCCCCGGCGGGCCGCGCGCTGACCAGCGTGACCTCGCCCTCCTCGCCGCCCCGCGGCACCCGCAGCTCCGCCACCTCGAACCGGCCGCCGTCCCGCAACCGATCGAGCGTCGGCCTCGGCCGGGCGGCGGCGTCCCGCTGCTGCCACGCCGCCAGCCCCTCCGGCGTGAGCACCTGCCGCACCTCCGGACCGGCGGCCGCCACCGCCGCCCGCACCTCCGGGTCCAACGGAGGCACCCCGGGCACCACCGATCCGTCCACCACGACCACCCCTCCCCGGCGACGCCCGACCGGCCCAGCTTGCCAGCCCGGCCCGCGCGGAGGTGCGGCAGGTCGGGCCGGGCCCGGTCGGCCTACTCCCGTCCTGCCCCCACCGGGCCGTGGAATTCCCCTCAACCAGCCGTTGAATTAGTCTCGTTGGCCTTTCCGGCAGGACCCGCCGAATACTCGATTCCGGCGGCGGGAACCCCGAACGCCCCGAGAATTCCGACGACCCCGGAGGTCCTTCATGAGCCATGACGTCGACTACGACAGCACTTCCGTCAAGACGCCCGAGGAGATCTCCCTGCTGCGGATCGCCGGCGGCATCGCGGCCCGGGTGCTGGACGACCTGACGCCGCACATCGTGCCCGGGGTCACCTCGCGGCAGATCAACGACATCGCCCACGACCTCATCGTGTACACCCACGGCGCGGAGATCGACCGCGAGGACCTCTCCGGCTACGACTCCAGTGAGTTCGCCTGCATCTCCATCGCCCACAACGACATCGCCTTCAGCGGCGAACCGAGCGGAATCCCGCTGAGGAAGGGCGACCTCTTCGGCGTCGACGTCAGCATCCGGAAGAACGGGTGGTGCGGCGACACCCAGCGGATGTGGATCGTCGGGGACGGGGCCACCCCCCGGGACCGGCTGCTGAACGCCGTCGGCCACCAGGCGATGTGTCTGGGCATCAGCCTGGTCCGACCGGGGGCGCGGCTGCAGGACATCGCCCGCGAGGTCCAGGCCTACGTCGAGTCGTTCGGCTTCTCGATGCTGCGGGTGGCCAGCGGCACCGGCCATTCGATCGGCCGGGTGCACGCCGACGGCTGGCTGATCCCGTACTACGAGGACCCGAGCCACGAGGGCCGGGTGCTGGCGGAGGGCATGGTCATCACCGTCGAGCCGTTCATCTGCGCGGGCAGCGGCGAAGGGCTGCGGCTGGCCGACCCGACCCGCTCGGCGGTGACCGCCGACGGATCGCCCGCCGTCTACTGGGAGCACGTGGTGGCCGTCACCGGGGACGGCTGCGAGGTGCTCGACCTGCGCGAGGGCGAGGACGTCACCTTCTACGACCACCGCCGCCACGACCACCGCCGCCACGCCGCCCGCCGGTAGCGGGCGGCGGCTACGGCGCGGCGTCCAGCCGGGCGCGCAGCCAGCCGCGCAGCGCCTCGATCACGGCGGCGCGGGGGTGGTCCTCTCGCCGGCTGAAGTAGTAGTCGAGCTGGGCGGGGATCTCGACCTCCCCGATCCGCACCAGCTCGCCGCCGCGCAGGTGCGCCTCGGCCAGCTGCCGGCGCACCATGGCGACGCCCTGGTCGGCCAGCGCCGCCCGCAACAGCGCCTCCGCGTCGGAGTAGATCACCCCGTGGCCGGGATCCTCGGCGTCGAGCCCGGCCACGGTGAAGAACTCCTGCCAGGACCGGGCGACGAAGCGCAGCAGCGGTGCCCGCGGCAGGGTGGCCGTGGTCAGGCCGGGGTGACGGGTCAGCAGTGCGGGGGCGGCCACCGCGATGACCCGGTCCGCCAGCAGCCGTTCGGAGCGGTAGCCGCGCTCCTCGATCCGCCGGTGCCAGATGCCGACGTCGGCCGAGCGCGGGTCGGGCGGGGCGGTGCCGGTGTGCAGGCGCAGGGACAGCTCCAGCTCCGGGAGTTCGCGGGCGAGGTCGTCGAGCCGGGGGATGAGCCAGAGGTTGGCGAAGTCGGCCATCACGCTCAACTCCAGCGGTGCGGGCGCCCGGACGCCCGCGCCGGCGGCCTCGTCCAGCGCCTCGGCGAGCTCGGCGAGGGTGCGGCGCAGCCGGCCGGCGAGCCGTTCGCAGGCCGGGGTGGGCAGCATGTCCGGTCCGGCGCGGGTGAAGAGGGGCGCCCCGAGCCGGGCTTCGAGGGCGCGGACCTGGTGGCTCACCGCGCTGTGGGTGACGTGGAGTTCGCGGGCGGCCAGGGTGTAGCTGCGCAGCCGGGCCGCGGCTTCGACGCAGCGCAGGGCGGCGAGGCCGGGCAGCGCCGACGTGTCCACCGCGCGGCTCCCCTCGTGGTCGGCGGGCGCGGGCGGGACCGGCCCGCTCGTCGGGTATCGGACGGTGACGGACGATACCCGACGGTCCGGGTGACGGGAGGGGGTGTGCCGCGCTGCTCAGGGTGCCACGGTGTCCGCGGCGGGCGGCCGTGGGTCCTCGTCCTCGCCCGCCTCGGCCTTCCGGCGGACATCGTTCGGGGTGGGCGCCGTGATGGTGCGCTCCTCGGCGGACCGCTCCCGGGCGCCGACCGTTCCCTCGGCCTTCTTCCGGACGTCGGCCGGGGTGGGCGCAGTGATGGAGCGTTCCTCCGCGGACCGCTCCCGGGCCGGTTCGTCCGGCTGGGTCCCGTTGTCGTCGCGCGTGGTCATGGCCCGTTCCTCTCCGTGGAGTCAGTGGAGTCATCGGCGGGTACCAGGGCGGCTGCCCCGGCGGACCGGTTCCAACCGGCCGGGCGCCGGATCCGTGGGCGCACCGCTCCTTCGACCGTAGCCCCGGGCGGCGCGGTCAGGGTTCCCGGCCGTCGCCGTCCTCGGCCGGCCCGCTCCCCCGCGAGCGGTGCCGGCGCAGGAACAGGACCAGCAGGGCGACGGCGAGCAGCACGGCGACCGCGATGGTGGCGACCCGGCCGACGATGCCCTCCACCCTGGCGTAGGCGGCTCCGGCGAAGTAGCCCAGAAGGGTGAAGCCGACGCCCCAGGCGAGCCCGCCGAGGGCGTTGTAGAACAGGAACCGGCGGTAGGGCATCCGGGACATCCCGGCCAGCGAGGGCACCAGCGGGCGGAAGAAGGCGATGAACCGCCCGACGAAGACGGCGGCCGGGCCGCGCCGCCGGATCAGGTCCTGGGCCGTGTCGACCCGCTTGGCGTGGCGCCGGAGCGGACGGGTGCGCAGGATCGCCGGGCCCAGGTGGCGGCCGATCTCGTAGCCGACGGTGTCCCCGAGGACGGCCGCACAGACCACCACCAGGACCATCCAGCCGAGCGGGACGCTGCCCTGGTGGGCGATGAAGCCGCCGAGGACGGCGGCGGTCTCGCCGGGGATGAAGAAGCTGAAGAACAGGGCGTCCTCGGCGCAGACCATGCCGCCGACGGCCGCGTACACCACCGGGCCGGACAGGCCGCGCAGCCAGTCGGTGATCGAGTGCATCGGCCACACCTCGCCGGTGATCGGGCCCCTTCCGCCCCAATGTAGCGCCTGTGCCCCTTCCGGCCCCGACGGGCGTCCGGCCCCGGCTCCCGACCCCGGCTCCCGGCCCCGGCTCCCGACCCGGCGGGCGTCCGGCGGCGGGGCTGCCGACCGGGCGCCCGGCGCGGGCCGGGTGGTGGTCAGCGGCCCGTCGGGGCGCCGAACCAGCGGGTGAGGGCGGAGCGCAGCGTCACCGCCCGGTCCGCCGGGTCCGCCGTACCGGCCCAGCAGACGTAACCGTCCGGGCGGATCAGCAGCGGCGCCGTGGCGGCGCCCCGGCCGGTCCGGTCCACCCGGTCCGCCCATGGGGCGGCGGGCCCGGCGAGGGTGTCCTGCGGGTCGAGCAGCACGCCGCAGCCGGAGCGCAGGGCCTCGTACAGCCGGGTCGGGCCGAGGTCGAGGTCCGGCACCGGGAGGCCGAGGAACGGGTGGGCGGAGGCGTCCGGCATCGGGTAGCGGGTCGCGGTGCCGGACATCAGACCGCCGAGGTGGCGCCGGACGTCCGGCAGCTCGGCCAGCTCGGCGAAGACCTCCCGGGTGGCCGTCACGTCCGGGTCGCCGCCCCCCGCCCAGTCCATCAGCAGGCTCTGCGCCTGGATGTTGCGCAGCACGAGGGTGCCGGCCTGGTGCCGTTCGCCGTGGTAGCTGTCGAGCAGGCCCTCGGGGGCCGTACCGCGCACGGTGGCGGCGAGCTTCCAGCCCAGGTTGAAGGCGTCCTGGATGCCGCCGTTCATGCCCTGGGCCCCGAGCGGGAGGTGGACGTGGGCCGCGTCGCCGGCCAGCAGGACCCGGCCGTGCCGGTACTCCGCGACCTGCCGGGCCGCGTTGGTGATGCGGCGGGCGTGGCACAGTTCGAGCAGGTGCACCCGCTCGCCGAACACGGCGCGCAGGCCTGCGCGGATCTCCTCCTCGGTGATCGGGACGTCCCGGGGCAGCGAGCGGCCCGGACCGCCCATGGCCAGTCGGCGCAGCGGCCGGCCCTCGCCGTCGGTGCCGAGCGGGAAGACGCCGGCCCAGTGGCCGTCCGGGGACCGGTGGTGGGTGGCCAGCCCGTCGGTGCCGCTCAGCCGTACGTCGGCGGCGATCGTGGTCAACGTGCCGGGGCGGCCCGGGAATTCGGCCTTCAGCAGGGACCGCACCGTGCTGTGGCCGCCGTCGGCGCCGACCAGGTAGCGGGCGCGGATCACCCGGCCATCGGCGAAGCCCGCGGTGACGCCGTCCTCGTCCTGGTCGAGGGTCGTCAGTTCGTGGTCGCGCCGCACGGGCAGGCCCTGGGCGGCGAGGTGCCGCTCGAGGAAGGCCTCGAGGTCGGTCTGCGGGACGGAGCGCCACGGCTGGCGGGGCAGGAAGGCGGCGGTGTCCGGGTCCGGGTCGGTGCGCGGCGCGGTCGGCAGCGGGATGCCGGCGAAGTGACTGGTGCCGACCGGGCGGTCGCCGGAGGCCAGCAGCGGTTCCAGCAGCCCGCGTTGGTCGAACGTCTCCAGTGTGCGGGACTGCACGCCGCCCGCCCGGGAGAGCGCGCTGCGCTCCGGCAGCCGGTCGGCCAGTACGGTCCGCACCCCGGCCAGCAGCAGTTCGTTGGCCGTCGTCAGTCCGGTCGGGCCGGCGCCGACGACGAGTACGTCGGTGTCCATGGTCTTCTCCTCGGTCAGGTGGTTCGTGGGATCCTGGGGACGGGACAACACTCCTTCCGGCCGGGCGGGTTGGACCAGTGAGCGGCTCGATGGTGCCGCGATCCGACACCGGCTAGGCTCGGCACGGTGGAATCCGACCCGACCGGCCGCCCCGGCTCCCTCCACCCCGCCGGCTTCGACGAACTGGACCGCCGGCTCGTGCACGCCCTGCAGATCGACGGCCGGGCCCCGTTCAGCACCGTCGCCGCCGTCCTCGGCGTGTCGGACCGCACGGTCGCCCGCCGGTACGCCCGGCTGCGCTCGGTCGGCGCGCTGCGGGTGCTCGGCGGGATCGACCCGACCGCGCTGGGCGCGGTGCTCTGGCTGCTCCGGGTGCGCTGCGCGCCGTCCGCCTCGGTCGCGGTCGCCGAGGCGCTGGCCCGCCGCCCCGACACCTCCTGGGTGAGCCTCACCTCCGGCGGCACCGAGATCACCTGCGTGGTCCGCACCGAGAGCGCGGCCGACAGCGAGGCGCTGCTGCTGGACCGGCTCCCCCGGACCCCGCGGGTGGAGGGGGTGAGCGCGCACTCCGTGCTGCACTCCTTCTACGGCGGTCCGGACAGCCTGATCGCCAAGCTCGGCCCGCTGGACGCGGAGGCCGTGGCGGCTCTGAGCCCGCCACCGGCACCACCGCTGCCGCCGGTGCCGCCGGTGGCGCAGCACCCGGGGCCGGTCCGGCTGGACGACGGCGACCGCAAGCTGCTCGCCGCCCTCGCCGCCGACGGCCGCACCGGGACGGAGCGGCTCGCGACGGTGACCGGCTGGTCGCCGACGACCGTCCGGCGCCGGATGGCGGAGCTGCGCGAACGCGGGGTGCTCTACCTGGACATCGACTGCGACGCGCGCCTGCTCGGCTACGGCGGCCGGACCCTGCTCTGGCTCTCGGTCGCTCCCCCGCACCTGGAGGAGGCCGGCCTGGCCCTGGCCGGGCACCCCGAGGTCGCCTTCGCCGCCGCCACGACCGGGCCGACGAACCTGCACGCGACCGTGGTGTGCACGGACCAGCGCGCCCTGTACCGGTACCTCACCACCCGGGTGGCGGCCCTGCCGGCCGTCACCCACGTCGAGACGGCGCCGGTGATCCGGACCGTCAAACAGGCGGCGAACCGCTGGTAGCGGCGGGCGGACCGACCGCTCCCACCGCCCCGGCGCTCGGCCTCAGCGCGGCCTCAGCGTGATGTCGCCGTCCGGTTGCGGTGCGCCGCCTGCTTGGCCCGGTTGCCGCAGGCCGCCATGCTGCACCAGCGGCGGGCGCGGCCCCGGGTGTGGTCCGCGAACAGCAGCGTGCAGGTCGGCCCCTGGCAGGCCTTGACGTACCGGAAGTCCTCCCGGCCGACGGTCGCTGCCAGCGCCTGCCCGATCGGCAGCAGCAGCGATTCCGGGGTGCGCCAGCGTCGTTCGGTGCGCAGGAGCAGCCCGTTCGAGCCGGCCGCCCCCTCGCCCCCCGCATCGTCGGCCACGATCCGGACGAACTGCTCGTCCCGGGCGAGGAGTTGGTTGAGCGGTTCCAGCTCGTGCAGGTCCTCGGCCCCGACCGGCCGCCCCATCCGCTGCCGGACGAACCCCCGGAACCACTCCCGCAGGCTCCGGGCCTGGGCCGCGACCCGGTCCAGTTCCCCGGGCAGGGCCTGCGCCCGCAGCCGCTCCGACTCCTCGGCGGGCACCAGCCCGGCCTGGTCCAGCCAGGCCACCAGGCCATCGCCGTCGGGGATCCAGTCGACCTGCTCGGCGGCCGGGGTGGCGACCGAGTTCAGGAAGTCCAGGCCGAGGGCGTCGGCGACGAAGAGGGCCGGCGGCCGGCGGTCGGACACGGAACACGCTCCACGGTCGAGGGATCAGCCTTGGATCAAGGCTAACCACTCCAACAGCTCTTGACAAGTTACGAAGCACGTTCCTAACCTCGAAAACGCAGCCAAGCCGGTTACGGCGCCTTCATGGCTCCTTGTCGGCAAGGGTGGCAATCCTTGACACGTGAACGGCCGGACGACCCACATCGTCACAGCCATCGCATAACCAATCCAGCTGCGCCATGCAAGTTATCTGCTCAAGGAAGGAACACCATGCCCCAGATCGCCTACCGCTCGGTGGACGTCGACGGACTGAACGTCTTCTACCGCGAAGCGGGCCCCGCCGACGCCCCGACCCTCCTGCTGCTGCACGGCTTCCCGAGCGCGAGCCACATGTTCCGGGACCTCATCCCCCTGCTGGCCGACCGGTTCCACCTGGTGGCCCCCGACCTGCCCGGCTTCGGGCAGACCGACCTGCCGCCGCGCGAGGAGTTCGACTACACCTTCGACCACCTCGCCCAGGTCGTCGAGCGCTTCACCGAGGTGCTCGGCCTGGAGCGCTTCGCGCTCTACGTCTTCGACTACGGCGCACCGACCGGCTTCCGCCTCGCCACCAGGCACCCCGAGCGGATCACCGCGATCGTCTCGCAGAACGGCAACGCCTACGAGGAGGGGCTCAGCGACGGCTGGGACCCGATCCGCGCCTACTGGCAGGACCCGTCGCCCGCCAACCGTGAGGCCCTGCGCAGCTTCCTGACGCCGGAGGCCACCCGCTGGCAGTACACCCACGGGACCCCCGACCCGACGGCGGTCTCGCCGGACGGCACGACCCTCGACGGCGCCTACCTCGCGCGGCCCGGCGCCGACGAGGCCCAGTTGGACCTGTTCGGCGACTACCGCACGAACGTCGCCCTGTACCCGGCCTTCCAGGAGTACTTCCGCCGGCACCAGCCGCCGCTGCTGGCCGTCTGGGGCCGCAACGACCCCTTCTTCCTGCCCGCCGGAGCCGAGGCGTTCACCCGCGACCTCCCCAAGGCCACCGTCCGCTTCCTCGACACCGGTCACTTCGCCCTGGAGACCCACGCCGAGGAGATCGCCACGGCCATCCGGGAGTTCCTCTCCTGAGCACCCGTCCAGGGGCCGGGGTGCGCGGGCGACAAGCCGGTCGACCTCAAGGCCGCGCTGGACAAGGGCGACGTCGACGTCACCGACAACAGCCTGGAGCCGAACACCGCCGCCCAGATCCAG
>NZ_JBFBGS010000017.1:30158-43207 GCF_040684795.1 Kitasatospora sp. NPDC089797
GTGACCCTTATGATTTCCAAACCCGACCTGTAAGTCTCCGCTCCAAAACCCACACCGCACGGGGGGGGGGGGGGGGGGCCGCCCCCCCCCCCCCCCCCGGCCCCTCCCCTTTCCGGGGCCGCTCGGCTAGGTTTTCCGACAGAGTGTCGGTAAATTTCAATTTAGGTTAGGCTAACCAAAACTATCGGGGTCAGTCCGACCCGGCAGCATCCGATCCCTGGAGTCCGCATGCCCACGCCCGAGCCCGTCCCCTTCTCCACCGTGCTCCGTACCGCCAGCAGCGAGGAACACGAGGCCGCCGAGCACTCCTCGTTCATGAGCCGCCTGCTCGGCGGGCAGCTCGGGATCGACGCGTACGCCGACCTCACCGGCCAGCTCTGGTACGTCTACCGGGCACTGGAGGAGCGGGCCGAGCAGCTCGCGGAGCACCCGCTGGCGGGCCCCTTCATCGACCGCGCACTGCTGCGCACCGCCGCCATCGAGCGCGACCTCGCGCACCTGCGCGGGCCCGACTGGCGGGACGGCCTGTCCCCGCTGCCCGCCACCGCCGCGTACGTGGCGCGGATCGAGGAACTGGCCGCCGAGTGGCCGGCCGGCTACCTCGCCCACCACTACACCCGCTACCTGGGCGATCTGTCGGGCGGCCAGATCATCCGGGGCCTCGCCGAGAAGGCCTGGGGCTTCGAGCGCAAGGGCGACGGCGTGCGGTTCTACGTCTTCGAGGAGGTCACCAACCCGGCGGCCTTCAAGCGCGACTACCGCACCAAGCTGGACGCGGCCGGCGAGGCGATGGACGAGGTCGAGCGGCGCCGGGTGGTCGAGGAGTGCAAGCGGGCCTTCACGCTCAACGGCGCGATCTTCCACGACCTGGACGGACGCTACCCGCTGAGCGCCTGAGCCCCTTTGCCCCCGTGCACCCCGAATGCCGCGGGCCGTCCGCCTCCTCCGGGAGCGGGCGGCCCGCGGCGTGATGTCACGTTCCCGGGCGCCGTCCTGTCCACCTGTCGGGTGCGGTCGTCGGTCCGCGCCGCCACCGGCCAGGAGAGGGGAACGACGATGGAGACCTTGACCGTGCGTCGCGTCATCGCAGCACCGATCGCGGAGGTGTTCGACTGGTGCGCCACGACCACCAACTACACCCGCTCCCCGCTCGTCCTCAGGGCCCGTCTGGTCCGGCCCGGCGCGGGGGCGCCCTACGGCGTGGGGGCGATCCGGCAGCACACCTGGGCCATCGGGTGGTTCCGTGAGCGGATCACCACCTACCACCCGCCGTACGACTTCGACTACACCGTCGAACGCAGCTTCCCGCCCGCCCGGCACGAACTCGGCCGGATGACCTTCGCCGAGGTCCCCGGGGGCACCGAAGTGGTGTGGACCACCACCTTCGAGGTCCGCCTCCCCTTCGGCGCCGCCCTCACCCGGGCCCTCGCGGAACCCGTCATCGCCGGCACCTTCCGCAGGATCCTCGACGCCGCCGACACGGCCCTCACCGGCGGGCCGACCACCGGGCCGACCACCGAACGGTGACCGGGTCCGCCCCCGTTGCCGGCAACGGGGGCGGACCGAGGCCCGGGGCCGTCCCCCGACCGGGGCCGTCAGACCCCGATCAGGGAGTACGTCCCCGAGCCGTCCTGCCTGCCGGTGGAGTACTGCCGGAGGAACTCCCCGTCCGCGTACCGGTCGTGGCCCATCATCGAACCGGTGTACTTGTCCTGCACGCCGATCTTCGGGCTGCCCGGCACGTCACGGTAGACGTAGAACCGCTGGAGGTCGTCCTCCGCGCAGGGAACGGTCTTCAGGACCGCCCGCTCGGTGGCCGCGTCCGGCGAGGCGATGGTCGCGCAGCCGCCGTTGCTCCAGTTCCACAGGGACGCCTCCAGGACGCCGTTGCGCTCCGTCACGTTGCACAGGCGCCAGTTGTCCAGGTGCGCGCTGAAGATCGACGAGGGCCGCAGCCGGACACCGTCGGCCGCCAGCAGCGGCGCGCCCCAGGACAGGGGCGTGCCGGGCACCGCGATCTTGTACGCGCCCGCCTCGCAGGTGAGGGCGGCCGACGCGCTGCGCCCGGCGGCCCGGGGCTGCCCGGCGGCCGTGCCGTCGGCGGGGGCCGGGGCCTGCGCGGGACGATCCCCCTGCTGCTCCGCCGTCGGCGCCACCGCGCCCGCCGGGTGCCCGGCCTCCGCCCCGGGCGAGCCGCAGTCGAGGAGGGTCTGGGCCTTGGCCATGATGCTGCCCGCCGGCACCTTGTCCTGGCAGCGCACCGCGCCCTCCTCCAGGGTGGTGTACGTGGTGAAGCTGCCGTTGCCCGGCCCCTCGATCCACTTCAACGCCCAGCTCCCGTCGCCCTGTTGGACGCGGTTGCAGTTGAGGCTGCCGTACGTGCCGGTGACCTTCTTGGTGCCCTTGTAGACCCCGTAGTAGCCGGGCTGGCTGAAGTTCCACGTGAACGAGTTCGACTCGCTGCTGGTGGAGGAGTAGGTGACCTGGACGCTCAGCCCCAGGGACGCGGCGACCTTGCCGAGGGTCTCGGCGGAGAAGTCGCCCTGCACGTTGCCGGTGAGGCCCACGGAGACCGTGATGGTGGTCTGGGTGGTCGTGGTGACGTTCTGGGTGCCGGTGGCGCCCTCGGTGACGTACCACCCCTTGAAGTGGGTGATCGTCGGGGACACTTCGGTGCCCTTGATGTACGGGTGGCGGGTGCCGAGGTCGGCCGCCGTGCAGGAGTCGCCGAGCTGGGGCGCCGTCGCGGCGGCGGGTGCGGCGACAGCCGGTGCGGCGGCCAGGCCCGCTGCGGTGACCGCCACGGCGGCCACCGCGGCGGTCACCGTCATGAGCGGGGTGCCGACACGGCTGACGGGTCGTAGGGAACGCATCGTTCTTCACTTCCCCCTGTTTTTGTAAGTGTTCGGTCAAGAACGAATATAGCGATACTCCTGGACCGTCGGAGTGGAAACGGCCACGAACCATCGCGGAGGGGTCCGCTCCCCCCTGCCCACGAACCGTCACCGCACCCGCCCGGCCCGCTCCTAGCCGTTGGCGACGGTGACTCGGGAGACGGTCCCGAGCACCTCGTTGTCCTCCCCGTCCACCAGCGAGGCGTGGACGCCCACCGGGTCTCCCACGGAATAGCCGTTCCCGTTCAGGCTCGCGACCGGAACGACGGTCCGCACGGTCGCTCCCGTGCAGACCGGGGTGAAGCGGCTGCTGCCGAGGGCGCCGGAGCGCTGGTCCTCGGCGACCACGGTCGCGGACCTGACGAAGCCCGCCGCGTCACAGGAGTACTCCACGGTGACGCTCACCGTCGTCGAGGCACCGCCGGGCACGGTCGCCCCGTCGACCTGTATCCCGGTGCCGGCGTGCGCCGGGGCGGCGCCGAGCAGCAGCCCCACCGCCAGTGCGGGGGTGCCGATCCAGGTCACGGTCCTGCTGTTCATGAGGGCCCCATCCGTTCGTCGGGTGACCGGTCAGCGGAGACCGGCCGTCGGTGACCGGTCGTCACTCATCGGTCATGCTACGAACGACCGTCCACCCCGAACAGGACCAACCCTGGAAGGTTGCGCCAGAGTTCACCCCGGCCCACGAACGGCTCACGCCCGGTCGACGGCCTGCTGCCTGGTCCGCCAGCTCGCCTTCTTCGCCTGGTTGCCGCAGGTGCCCATCGAGCACCAACGGCGGTTGCCGGGCCGGGAGGTGTCCAGGAACCAGGCGGCACAGTTCGCCCCCGCGCAGGCCCGCAGCCGGTCGAGCGCCGGGGAGGTGGCCAGATCGAGGGCATCCCGGGCCACCAGCGCCAGGACGGCCTCCACCGGCGCCGCGGCGGTGTGACCGAGCCGCCCGTCCGCCCCGAGGACGGGGACCGGAGTGGGGCGGGCGGCGGCCCGGTTGAGCCGGGCGCGGTCGGCCGCGGCCACGGCCGCCGGGCTCGTGCCCGCCCGGGCCGCGTCGAGCAGCGCGTGCACCGCCTCGCGCAGTTGCCGGGCCTCCGCCAGCAGCGGTTCCCCCGGCAGTGGGACGGCCGGATCCACCGGGCAGGGCCCGAGTTGGGCCACCCAGGCGGCCAGCGCCTCCGGGGTGTCGAGTTCTTCGACGGCGTCAACCTGTCCGCGCAGTCGCAGGGTTCGCATGAAGTCGAGGCTCAACCGGCCCGCGCCGCTGCGGAAGCGGGGGGTGTCGGGCCCGGTGGCAGCATCCATGGACCGACCCTACTGCGGAACCGGTTTTACTGGTACTTTCGGCGAACCGGTTAAACAGGTTCCCAGCTCCGCCCTTCCTCAACTCCCGCTCCCCGACGACGAGGTGCACACCCATGCCCGGTGCCCCCACCAGCGCCCCCACGCCCACCCTCGACCGCCGCCTGACCCTCTTACTCGCCCTCGCCTGCGGCGTCGCGGTCGCCAACATCTACTTCCCCCAGGCCGTCAGCCCGCTGATCGCCGACAGCCTGAGGATCACCCCGGCGTCCGCCGCCCTCGCCGTCACCTGCGCCCAACTCGGCTACGCGGCAGGGATATTCCTGCTCGTCCCGCTCGGCGACCGGCTGCGCCACCGGCCGCTGGCCTGCACCCTGCTGCTGGTCACCGCCGGCGGCCTGGTCCTGGCCGGCACGGCCACCGGCCTCCCGGTGCTCGCCACCGCCAGCGCCCTGGTCGGCGCGGCCACCGTGGTCCCGCAGATCCTCATCCCGATGGCCGCCGGCCTGGCCGCCCCGGAGCGCCGCGGCGCCGTCACCGGCACCCTGCTCTCCGGCCTGATCGGCGGCATCCTGCTGGCCCGCACCTTCTCCGGCACCCTGGGCCAGTGGTACGGCTGGCGCGCGCCCTACCTGGCCGCCGCCGTCCTGGCCGTCCTGCTCGCGGCCGCGCTGGCCCTCCTGCTGCCGCGCACCAACCCGAGCACCGACCAGCGCTACCCGGCACTCCTCACCGCCTCGCTGCACTACCTGCGCACCGAGCCGCTGCTGCGCCGCTCCTGCCAGTACCAGGCCCTGGTCTTCGCCGCCTTCAGCGCCGCCTGGACGGCCCTCGCCCTCCACGTGACCGGGCCGCACTTCCACCTCGGCACACCCGCCGTCGGCCTGATCGCCCTGGTCGGCGCCGGCAGCATGTTCGCCACCCCGGCCGCCGGCCGCCGCGCCGACCGCGACGGCCCGGACGCCGTCACCCTGCGCTCCCTGCTCGGCGCTCTCGCCGCCGCGGCCCTGCTGCTCACCGGCGACCTCCCCGGCACCCCCGGCCTCGTCGGCCTGGCCGCCGGCATGCTGCTGCTCGACGTGGCGACCCAGTCCGGCCAGGTCGCCAACCAGGCCCGGATCTTCGCCCTCCGCCCGGAGGCCCGGGCCCGGCTCAACACCGCCTACATGACCTGCGCCTTCCTCGTCGGCAGCGCCGGCTCCTGGCTGGGCGTGCGCGCCTACACCGCCCTCGGCTGGAACGGCGTCTGCGCCCTGGTCGCCGCCCTGGGCGCCCTGGCCCTGCTCCGCCACCTGCTCCGCCCGCACCCGGACGCCACCCCGCCTGCCCCGCCCGCCCCGGTACCCGCCGACCGCACCACGACCCCCGCCGCCCGGGCACGTTGAACCGGGGTTCGGGCACTCACCGTTGACAGCCATGCAGGGAGTCCGACCGAACGAGACCACGGAGCAGCCCATGACCGTCAACCCGAACCGCCGCGACGTCCTGCGGTGGAGCACCGCCGTCGGCGGCGGGGCACTGACCGCCGCGCTCGGCATCACCGCGGCCACGCCGGCCTCCGCGGCCTCGTGGAACAGCGCGAGTTGGATGTCCGGGCTGCCCAACGGCCTCTCCCTGACCCAGTTGACCATCCCGGGCACCCACGACTCGTGCTGCACCGATCCGTCGAACGGGACCGAGTGGTCGCACACCCAGAACTGGGGCGTCCCGGAGCAACTCCAGCGCGGCATCCGCTTCCTGGACATCCGCTGCCAGCGGTTCCCGCTGAGCGACCGCGAGACCAAGAACTGGCTCGGCGTCTTCCACGACCGCTTCTACCAGGGCAGCACCCTGGCCACGGTGCTGGACCAGTGCCGGGCCTTCCTCAAGCAGTCGCCGCGCGAGGCGCTGGTCATGCGGATCAGGAACGAGAACGCGGGCAGCAACCCGATCAACTCGGTGGAGTTCCTGCGCCGCATGCAGTACCACCTGGACGGTTTCGGCTACCGCAACCTGTTCTGGACGGCGCCCCGGTGGCCCAGCCTCGGGGAGGCCCGCGGCAGGATCGTGCTGCTCGCGGACTTCGACACCAGCTCCGACTCCACGTGGGACGTGATGCACTGGGGCAACTCCGGGCTGATGGACACCCAGGACCAGTACGAGGGCGTCGGCACCGACGGCAAGGCCGACGCCGTCGTCAAGCAGTTCAACCAGGCGTTCTACAACCAGAACTCGTCGAAGATGTACATCAACTTCACGAGCTACGCGGGCGGGAAGTGGCCCAAGCTGAACGCGGCCGCGATCATGCCGCCGGTCTTCGACTACCTGAACGCCCGCGCGAACCAGGCCTGCCACTTCGGAATCGTTCCGATGGACTTCCCCGACTTCCACACCAACGTGCTGGACCTGCTGGTCGCCAAGAACTTCATCGGGCGCTGACCCCGGGCCGCCGGGCCCGACCGCCAGGGTGTCGACCGGCCCCGGCGGGCAACTGCTGCCCGCCGGGGCCGGGTTGGTGTGCCGTGCCGAGGATCAGGCCTGGGCGGCACCGCGACGGTTGCGGACCAGAACGGTCGCGCTGCCGCCGACCAGCACCAGGCCGGCCGCGGTCGCCAGCAACGGGCCGACCGGGGTGTCCGCGCCGGTGGCGGCGAGCGAACCGGTGTCCGTACCGCTCAGGCCGGTGGTGGTCAGCGAGGGGCCGCCGGCCGACCCGCTGCCGGTGCCGGTTCCGGTACCCGAACCCTGGCCGCCCGCGGCCTGGTTGGAGCCGCCGGCCGTGCCGGAGGTGCCGGTGGTCGGCAGCTTGGCGTCCTTGGTGAAGGCCAGGGTGGCGCTGACCGGGTCCAGGGCCGTGCCCGCCGGGTAGTTGGAGAACACCGGGACGCCCTCGGCGGTGAGCGTGGCCGGCACGCCGGTGAGGGTGACCACGCCGTCGACCGGCTTCAGGGCGGAGGCGGGGACGTCCAGCTTGGCGATCCGCGCGCCGCTCAGCGCGGTCGACTTGCCGTCCGGGGACTTGCCGTTGACGTCCGCGGTGAGGAAGGCGCCGTCCTTGTCGATCGCCAGCCCCAGCTTGGAGAGCGTGGTGTCGAGCGCCCAGCCGTCCTTGCCCGGGTGGCCGAGGAAGCGGACCGAGCCGGCGAAGCCCGCGCTCAGCGAGTGGTCGGCGGTGTTGTACGCACCGGTGCCCCCGCCGAAGCGGTAGTCGGCCGCGCCGCCGCCGAACTCGACCTTGCCCGCCGCCATCGGGGATTCGAGGTACTTGCGGAAGCTCTCCTTGACCGTCCAGTTCAGGGTGCCGTCCAGGACGGGGAGCCGGTCGGGGGCGCCGGTCGGGGTGACGCCGGAGGTGGGCGTGCCGGTCGCGGTCGGCGAGCCCGTGGCGGTGGCCGTGGCGGTCGCCGACGGGGAGGCGGAGGTCGAGGGCGTGCCGGTCGGCTGGGCCGTCGGCGAGTTCGAGGCGGACGGGGTCGCCGACGGGGTCACGGTCGGCGACGGGGTGCCGGTGGGCGTGGGCGAGGGCGTCGCCGGGCTCTGCTTGAGCAGCAGCGACAGCGGGTCCATGTCCGTCCCGGCCTGGTAGAAGCCCGCGAAGGCCTTCGCGCCCTGCTCGGTGAGCTTGGCGGCGGTCGGCACGCCGCCGGTGGTGTCCCGCGCGACCGTGAAGGTCACCAGCGGCACGTCGTCCCGGCGGGTGATCTCGGTGGCGCCCATCGACTCCTTGGAGGCGGTGTCGGCGGTGAGCGTGCCGCTGGTGCCCGAGGTGCTGATCCTCAGGTCGCTGAGCGCGACGTCCAGCGCGCCGTGGTGGGCGGTGAAGTGCACTCCGCCGGTGAAGGAGGAGCTGAGCGCGTGGGTGGTGAGGTCGTACGTGGCGCTCGCCAGGCCGAAGTGGAAGGTGCCGTCGGCGTTGCGGGTCGCACCGCCGGTCAGCTCGACCGCGCCGCCCTGGGAGGCCGGGCCCTCGATGTAGTTCCGGAAGCTGGCCTTCACACCCCAGTCGAGCGCGCCGGTGTCGTAGCCGACGCTGCTCGGGGCGCCGCCGGCGAAGGCCAGGGCGGGGGCGCCGAGGGCGGTCAGGCCGAGGCCGGCGGTGGCGGCGGCGAGGGCGGCGAGCCGGGTGCGGTTGCGGGACATGCTGGTGCTCCGTTCGGAGGATGGGGGGACAGCGGGGAGGGGACGGTGGGCAGGGGTCAGACGGTCCGGTCGGGGTCCGGGGCGGCGGCCGCCCAGCGGCGCCGCACCAGCAGCCCGCCGGTCGCGGCGAGCGCGGCCGCCAGCACCGCGCCGCCGGCCACGGCGCCCACCGGGAAGCCGCCCGAGGAGGAGCCGGTCGCGGCGGCCACCGGCGAGGCGACCGGGGTGGCCACCGGGGTGGCCGGAGCGCTGCCGAGGTCCGGCAGCGGGGGCAGTGCGGCGCCCGGGTCGAGGGCGACGGCGAAGCTCAGCGGGTCCATCTCGGTGCCGGCCGGGTAGAGGCCGCCGAAGGCCTTGGCACCGCCCTCGGCGAGCGTGAGCGGCAGTTCGACGGCCTTCAGCAGACCGGCCTCCGGCTTGATCCCGGCCGGGTCGAAGGTGGCCAGTTCGACACCGGTCAGCTGCTGGGTGCTGCCGTCCGGAGTCCGCCCGGAGACGTCGGCGAGCAGTCGCCCCCGGCCGTCGGCCACGGTGACGCCCGGGTTCGCCAGGGTGAGGTCCAGCCCGTAACTCTCGCCGCTGCGCAGCCCGGTGAAGCGGACGGTACCGGTGAAGGCGGCGGTGAGGTTGCCGGTCGCCGGATCGTAGCCGCCCTTGGCGGGGGTCCAGCGGAAGAACGCACCGCCGTCGGCCGCGCCGCCGCCGAGCTCCCAGCGGCCCTGGGCGATCGTACCGGTGACGTAGTCGCGGAAGGTGCGGCGCACGCCCCAGTCGAGGGCGCCGTTGCCGAACTCGGTCTTCGCGGACGCCGCGGCGGTGGGTCCGGCCGCGGGCGACGAGGCCGCCGGGCCTTCCGGGATCGCCGAGGCCGAAGGGGCCACCGAAGCGGACGGGGCCGACGGGGACACCGGAGCGGACGGAGCCGCCGACGCCGCCTGCCCGGCGGGCAGGTTGACCGACAGACTGAGCGGGTCGAGGGCCGTTCCGGCCTGGTAGAAGTTGCCGAAGGCCTTGGCCCCGGTGTCGGTGAGGGTGGCCGGGACGTTGCCGAGGTTCAGCGTGCCCGCCGCGCCGCGCAGGTCGACGCCGGCCAGCGAGAGGTCGGCCAGCTTGGCCTGGGAGGCGGTGCTGACCTGTCCGGTCTCCTTGGACTTGCTGCTGACGTCGGCGTACAGCCCGGCCGAGCCGCCGGGCGCGGCCCGGAAGGTGAGCCGGCCGAGGCTCAGGTCGAGCGCGTTGGAACCGTTCTCCTGGTGCCCGGTGAAGCGGACGCCGCCGGAGAAGGCCGCGGTCAGCGCACCGGTCGCGGGGTCGTACGTGCCGTTCGCGGAGTGGAACCGGAAGGTGCTGCCGCCGACCGTGGCCGCGCCGCCGGTGAGTGCCCAACTGCCCTTGGCGATGGGGCCGGTGACGTACGTCAGGAAGGACTGTTTGATCCCCCAGTCCAGCCGTCCGCCGGAGACCTTCCCCTCGGCGGCCACCGCCTGCCCCGGCGACAGGACCACCACCGACAGTGCGGCGAGAACGGCCACCAGGGCGGCGGCCAGGCGGCGGAGCCGACTGGGCAGGGACACGCGGATCACTCCTCGAAGGGTCACGGGAACACGGCAAGGGCAGGGTCCGGCGGATGCCGACCCCCTTGCGAGACTCAGGTAAGGCTAACCTAATATATGAGTCAAGACCTCCACCGCCGCCTCCCCCACCAGGCCGGAAGCGGTGACAACTCCCGGCGAAGGGCACCACGTTGAGCAGCAGTACGATCCGACCCCAGGTGGCCCGCGGGCCGGCCCTCCTGCTGCTCCTGCTCGGCCTCCTGCTCACCCTCAGCGCCTGCGGCCCCACCGCCGGGACGGCGACGGCCGGCGGCACCCGCTCCCCCGACGCGGTCGAGCCGCTGCCCGTCCAGCCCGTCCCACAGCTCCCGGCCACCGCCACCTCGGCCGACGGCCGCCAGGTCACCGTCACCAGCGCCGAGCGGATCATCCCGCTCAACGGCAGCCTCGCCGAACTGGTCTTCAGCCTCGGCCTCGGCCCCAAGGTGGTCGCCCGGGACGTCTCCACCACGTTCCAGCAGGCCGCCGCCCTGCCGGTGATCACCCAGGCCCACGACGTCTCCGCCGAGGGCGTGCTGTCGCTGCACCCGACCGTCGTCCTCGCCGACCGCTCCACCGGCCCGGCCGAGGCGGTCAACCAGATCCGCGCGGCCGGCGTCCCGCTGCTCGTCCTGGACGACGCCAAGAAGCTCGCCGACGTCGGCCCGCGGATCGACGCCGTCGCCGCCGCGCTCGGGGTCCCCGACGCCGGACGGCAGCTGAAGGAGCGCACCGAGCAGCAGCTGAGCGCGGCCCGGGCCGCCGTCCCGGCCACCGGCCGCCGCCCCAAGGTCGCCTTCCTCTACCTGCGCGGCAGCGCCTCCGTCTACCTGCTCGGCGGCCCCGCCTCCGGCGCCGGCTCGCTGATCGAGGCGGTCGGCGGCGAGGACGCCGGCACCGCCGCCGGGCTCACCGGCGACTTCACCCCGCTCACCAGCGAGGCGCTGGTGAAGGCCGCGCCCGACGCGATCCTGGTGATGAGCAAGGGGCTCGAGTCGGTCGGCGGCGTCGACGGTCTGCTCAAGCTCCCCGGCGTCGCGCAGACCCCGGCCGGGCTGGACCGCCGGGTCGTCTCGATCGAGGACGGCCAGCTGCTCAGCTACGGCCCGCGCACCCCCCAGGTGCTCCGGGAGATCACCGCCCAGCTCCACCCGGCGGGTGCCAAGTGACCACCGCGACACGGGAGAAGAGCACCGGGCAGACCCCCGAGGAGAGCCGGCGGAGAACCCTCTCCGGCCCGTCCCGGACCACCCTGATCACCGCCGGTCTCGCCGTCGCCCTCGTGCTGTGCGCCCTGCTCGCGGCCGGCACCGGCGCCTACCGCATCCCGCTGGGCGACATCCTCGGCTCCGCCGCCCACCGCCTCGGCCTCGGCGGGCACGCGCTGGACCGGGTCCCCGAGTCGGTGCTGTGGAACGTCCGACTGCCCCGGGTGGTGCTCGCCCTGCTGGTCGGCGGTTCGCTCGGCTGCGCCGGGGCGCTGATGCAGGGCGTGTTCGGCAACCCGCTCGCCGAGCCCGCCGTCATCGGCGTGTCCTCCGGCGGCGCGGTCGGCGCGGTGGCGTGCATCGTGCTCGGCCTGGACGCCCTCGGCAGCTGGACGGTCACCGTGTTCGCCTTCGCCAGCGGACTGGCGACGGTCTTCGCGGTGTACCTGATGGCCCGGGCCGGCGGTCGCACCGAGGTGGTCACGCTGATCCTCACCGGCGTCGCCGTGAACGCCTTCTGCGGCGCGCTGATCGGTCTCTTCCTGTTCACCGCCGACTCCGCGGCGATCAGCCAGGTCACCTTCTGGCAGCTCGGCTCGCTCTCCCAGGCGACCTGGGGCAAGGTCCTCGCCGTCCTGCCCTTCGCCGTCGTCGGACTCGCCGTCGCCCCGCTGTACGCCCGCAAGCTGGACCTGCTCGCCCTCGGTGAACGCCCGGCCCGCCACCTCGGGGTGGACGTCGAGCGGATGCGGATCACCCTGATCACCGTGGTCGCGCTGCTCACCGCCGCGGCGGTCGCGGTCAGCGGCATCATCGGCTTCGTCGGCCTGGTCGTCCCCCATCTGCTGCGGATGCTGGCCGGGCCCGGGCACCGCTTCCTGCTGCCCGCCTCGGCCCTGGGCGGGGCGCTGGTCCTGGTGGCCGCCGACCTGGCCGCCCGTACCCTCGCCGAACCGGCCGAACTGCCGCTCGGCGTACTCACCGCACTGATCGGCAGCCCGTTCTTCTTCTGGCTGCTGCGCCGGACCAGGACCAAGCAGGGAGGCTGGGCATGAGACTGCACCGCATCCGGGCCGTGCCCGAACGACCGCTCCCCGGCGCCGAGTTGCTGACCGCCGAGGCGGTGCGGCTGACCGTCGGCGGCCGGACGCTGCTGGCCGGCGCCACGGTCCGGGTCGCGGCCGGCGAGGTGGTCGCCCTGCTCGGGCCGAACGGCGCGGGCAAGTCCACCCTGCTGTCCGTCCTCGCCGGGGACGTCACCCCGCACGGCGGTGCGGTCACCCTGCGCGGCCGCCCGCTGTCCGACTACGGCGCGGCCGAACTCGCCCTGCACCGCGCACTGTTGCCGCAGTCCGCCGAACTGTCCTTCCCGTTCCCGGCCGACGAGGTGGTCCGGATGGGCCGCGCGCCCTGGGCCGGCACCGCGGCCGCCGCCGAGGACGAGGGCGTGGTCGCCGAGGCGATGGCCCTCACCGAGTCCACCGCCTTCGCCGGGCGCCCGTTCACTGCCCTGTCCGGTGGTGAACGGGCCCGGGTCGCCCTCGCCCGGGTGCTCGCCCAGCGCGCCCCGCTGCTGCTCCTCGACGAGCCCACCGCGGCCCTCGACCTGCGCCACCAGGAGCTGGTGCTGCGGGTCGCCCGGGAGCGCGCCGCCGCCGGGGACGGCGTGGTCGTGGTGCTCCACGACCTCTCCCTGGCGGCCGCCTACGCGGACCGGATCGTCCTGCTGGCCGGCGGGACGACCGTCGCCGACGGGCCGGTGGCCGAGGTGCTGCGCGCACCACTGCTCAGCGAGGTGTACGCGCACCCCGTCGAGGTGCTGGCCCATCCGCGCACGGGGGTGCCGCTGGTGCTGCCGGAACGGACCTGAACCGCTGTCGGTGCGCACCCGTGGGGGGGGACGGAGCCGGTGGGCAGCGCGGTGGTCGCGGCCCTGTCGG
>NZ_JBFBGS010000017.1:43217-162957 GCF_040684795.1 Kitasatospora sp. NPDC089797
GCGGTGGCCAGGATCCGCCCGGCCTCCTCACCGCTCTCGGTGCGCACCTGGTCGGACTTCACCCGGCGGAAGTTGCCGAAGATCTCGGCGGCACCCGTGGGGGGTGCGCACCGACAGCCGACAGCCGACAGCCGACAACCGACCATCGACAACGGACGGCCGACGGCCGTCAGGCCGGCCCGGCCGCCCGGTGCCCGTAGCGGAACAGCGGGTCGCGGGTGTCGAAGGGCACGTCCTCCCGGGCGGCGGCGACGGCCAGGTCGGAGCGGGGCAGGTCGAACGGAAGGCTGCCGGTCATCGCCGTCCGCCCGAGCGCGGCCGACAGCACCACCTCGTCCTCCGCCCCGAACTCGCCCAGCAGCAGCGCCGCGTGGGGAGCCAGCGGGGTGAGCACGGCGGGCCGCTCCAGGTGGACGGCGAACACGGTCGGCACCGCGGCCGCCAACGCGGTCAGCCGTTCGACCTCGGCCGCGGGGAACTCCAGCGAGCCGCTGTGGAAGTGCTGTTCGAGCAGTCCCTCGCGCTGTTCGTACGGCGCGCGCAGCCGGACCACGGCCAGGTCGGCCTCCTCCGGGGTGTCGACCACCGTGCCGAAGCGCGCCGCCACCGCCGGGTCCACCCCCTCGACGTGCAGCCGGGTGCCGGTCGGCGGCTGTCCGGCCAGGTGGACCAGCGAGCGCCGCTGCACCTCGCGGCCGAGCGCGCGGCCCGGCGCCGTGCCGACCACCCGCTCGGCCTCGTCGGGGTCGACGTACGGGTCGTCGAAGAGCCCGAGGCGGAACTTGTCGCGCAGGATCCGGCGGGCCGACGCGTCGATCCGCTCCTCGTCCACCGCGCCGGAGGCGACGGCGGCGAGGATCAGCCCCGGGTCGGTCTCGCCGCCGAGCTGGTCGGCGCCGGCGTCCAGGGTGAGCACCACCTGCTCGGCCACCGAGAGGTGTTCGACCCCCCAGTGCCGCGGCGGCAGGCTCACCACCCCGGGGACCTCCATGCCCGTGATGGCGTTGAAGTCGGTGCACACCACGCCGTCGAAGCCGTACCTCCCGCGCAGCAGGCCGGTGATGACGTGGTGGTTGAAGTTGGCTCCGACCTCGGCCGGGCCGCGACCGGAGGGGATCGCGTAGGCCGGCATGATCTGCGCGGTGCCGGCGGCGAAGGCGGCCTCGAAGGGGCGCAGGTGGGTCTCGAACTCCCCGCCGGGGTAGACCAGGCGCCGCCCGGCGGCGAAGTGCGAGTCCTCGCCGTGCTCCTGCGGACCGCCGCCGGGGAAGTGCTTGGTCATGCAGGCGACGCTGCCGGGCCCGATCCGCTCGCCCTGGAGGCCCCGGATGTAGGCGTCGATCATCCGGGAAGCGCGCTCCGGATCCTCGCCGAAGGTGCCGCTGATCCGCGCCCAGCGGGGCTCGGTGGCCAGGTCGGCCATCGGGTGGATGGCGACCCGGATGCCGACGGCGCACAGCTCACGGCCGATCAGCGCGGCGTACTCGTGCACCAGGGCCGGGTCGTCGGTGGCGGCCAGGCCGATCGGCTCCGGGCCGGTGCTGAATCCCCCGCCGGTGTGCGCGGTGGCCGGGTTGGCGGCGAAGCCGTGCCGCGGGTCGGAGGAGAGGGTGACCGGGATCCCGAGCCGCCCGGCGGCGGCGAGGTCCTGGACGTGGTTGTTCCACTGCGCCATCGTGCGGGCGTCAGGCACCGCCATCATGGCGAAGTGGGTGAGTCCGCGCTCGGGGATCAGCTGCGCGCCGGAGGGGAACGGCGGGTGCTCGCCGGGCAGCATCCGGCCGTGGCACATCAGCGCGGCCTTCTCCGGCAGGGTCATCCGGGCGAGCAGGTCCTCGACCCGCTGGTCGACCGGCAGCCGCGGGTCCTCGTAGGGCTCCATGGTGCCGTTGTGGTTGAGGTCGCGGAAGGGCGTGCCGTCGGTGTGGCGGAGCCGGGCCGTGCTCATGCGGCACCGCCCGCGACGTTCTCCGCACCGGCGACGTCCCCGGCCCGCGCGGCGTTCTTGGCCCGCACGGCGGCCAGCGTCGCGGCCGGGGCCCCGCAGTGGTCGAGGAAGCCGGCCGCGCTGCCGTAACGCGCCCGGACGAGGTCGAGGAAGGCGCTCATCGCCTCGGCGGGGGCGGCCAGCAGCGGGGCGGGGACCTTCAGGGCGCCGCTCTCCACCTGGTTGAGGGCGGCCGGGTTGCGCTCGGCCAGCCCGGCGAAGATCTGCGGCAGGGCGTCGGCGGTGCGCGCGTAGTCGGCGACGATCTCCTGGACCGGTACGGCGAGCAGGTCGAGCAGCAGCGCGACGAGCAGACCGGTCCGGTCCTTCCCCGCGGCGCAGTGCAGCAGGACGGCGCCGGGCCGGGCGGCGGCCTCGACGGCGGCGGCCACCCCGGCGGGGGCGGACTCGGCCATCAGCAGGTAGAAGGCACCGAGGTCGGCCCCGGTCTCCATGGTCCGCATGGCCTGTTCGAGCGCCTCGTTGACCGGCTCGATCGGCGCCCGGACGACGTCGATCCCGGCCTCCTCGACGGCGGTCCAGTCCCCCTCGCGGATCTCGGCACCGCCCCGGAGGTCGATCACGGTGCGGATGCCGTGGGCGGCGAGCAGTTCGACGGTCCCGGCGTCGGCGGCCGGGAAGGGCTGGGCGGAGCGGAAGAGGAGGCCGTGGCGGACCAGTCGGGCTGCCGGGTCGGCGAGTGCCGCGGGGTCGCGGAAGTTGACCAGGGACATGGGGGGCCTTTCGGGCTGGTGCGGTGGTTCCGGGCAGGTGGCATCGCCCGCGCGGCGCTGTCGCGGCGCGGGGAGGCGTGAGCCGGGGGTCGACGGGGTCGGGAGAGGGCGGCCCGGGCGGCAACAGCCCTGGGCCGAGCTGGACGTGAGGGATCAGTGGGCGAAGGTCCGGGCCGCGCCGAGCACGTCCCGGTAGGCGTCCGCCCAGGCGGTGAGCGTGCTGCCGTCCTGGGCGACCAGGACGTGCCGGCGCACGAGCCCGGTGAACAGCGCGGCGAAGGCGGCCGGGCGCAGGTCGGCGATCGGGTCGACCCCCAGGCGGGCGGCGGCCAGGTCGGCGGTGCGCTGGGCGAACACGTCGATGACGACCAGGGCGTAGTTGTGCACGGACTGCACGTCGAGGAAGTCGCGGCGCAGCCTGCGGCGGCGGGCCGTGTGTTCGACCGGCTCCTCCCACTGGCCGTCCGTGGCGGTCAGCGCGTGGTCGAGGGCGGCCCAGAGGTCGAGCTCGGGCGGGGCTGCGGCGAAGGCGTCCAGCACCAACTGGCCGAAGTCCCAGCCGAAGAGCAGCGCCTCCTTGGTCGGGTAGTAGCGGAAGAAGGTGCGGTGGGCGACGTCGGCCCGGTGGCAGATCTGCTGCAGGGTGGTCTTCTCGAAGCCCTGTTCCTCGAAGAGGTCGAACGCGGCGGTCCGGATGCTGTCCCGGGTGCGGGCCTTCTTGCGGTCGCGCATGCCCTGTTCGGTCGCCTCGTCGATGTCCGCCATCGGTGGTGTTCCGCTCCCTGTCGTGCCGTGTCCTCCGGTGACGGCCGGTGCACCGTCACGACCGGTAGCGAACCATGCCGGGCAAGGCCCGCTCAAGCGGCGGCCGAAGTCTTCGGCGGCTCGTCATCCAAACTTTGCACAACTGCCTTTTGGCAGTAGTGCCACTTCCGCGAAGGTATCGGCGGCGGCCGCCCCAGGCGGTCCGCGCCCACTCCCCCGCTCCGAGGAACACCGAGGAACCATGAAGCGGCACACCCACGTTCTGGCATCGGCGATCTGCGCGACCGCCCTGACGCTCACCGCAGGGGCCTGCTCGGCCTCCGACGACGCGCTCTCCGGCGGCCCCGCAGCCGGCCCGGCGTCCGGCCAGGACGGCCCCGCGGTGGACGGCGGCACCCTGCGGATCGGCCTGGACCGGGCCTTCACCAGACTCGACCCCGCCGACAGCACCCTGACCTCCGAACCGATGCTGGTGCTGGCCAACGCGCTCTACGACCCGCTGATGACCAACGGCGACGACGGCACCGTCCAGCCCTACCTGGCCAAGGAGTTCACCCCCAACGCCGACGCCACCGGCTGGACCCTGCGACTGCGCGACGGCGTGCGGTTCAGCGACGGCAAGCCGCTCGACGCCCAGGCGGTGATCGACCACGTCACCCGCCTGTCCAAGCCCGAGAGCAAGTGCTCGTGCGCGGCCGACGCCGCGGCCATCGGCTCGATGGCCGCCCCCGCCGCCGACACCGTCGTCTTCACCCTCAAGGCCCCCAACTCCGTCTTCCCCAACGCCTTCACCCGCTCGCTCGGCTACGTCTCCGAGGCGCCCGGCGCCGACGGCACCGCGATCGGCTCCGGCCCGTACGTCCTCGCCGGCGCGCAGAGCGGCGTCTCGGCCGAACTCACCCGCAACCCCGCCTACTGGGGCGCCAAGGGCCACGCCGACAAGCTCGCCTTCCGGGTGCTCCCCGACACCGACAGCCGCTACCAGTCGCTGCGCTCCGGCGACACCGACCTGATCTGGGCCGAGAGCCCCGCCCAGTTCAAGCAGGCGCCCGCCGACGGACTGCGGGTCGCCGCCGGCCCCGGCTCCACCTCCACCGTCCTGATCAACACCAGGACGGCCCCCTTCGACGACCCCCGGGTCCGGCAGGCCCTGCAGTACGCGATCGACCGGGAGGCCGTGGAGAAGGTCGTCGGCCTCGGCCAGGGACGGGCCGCCGACGGCCCGATCGGCACGCACTCGGCCTACCGCGCGGCCGACCCGGCCCCCGGGTACCCCGCCCACGACCCGGCCAGGGCGCGGCAGTTGCTCGAGGAGGCGGGCCGTCCCCAGATCGCCTTCGACTACCTGGTCGACAGCCGCCCGGAGTCCCAGCAACGCGCCACGGTGATCCAGCAGATGCTCGGCGAGGCCGGCATCAGGATGACCGTCAAGCCCGTGGACGCCGCCGCCCAGGGCACCGCGCTGATGCAGCACTCCTTCCAGGTCATGGACTTCATCACCAGCATGTTCGGCGACACCGACGCGGCGCTCACCGCGCTCTACCCGAGCGCCTCCCCGATGAACTTCACCGGCTACCGCAACCCCGCCGTGGACCGCTCCCTCGCCGAGGGCCGGGCCGCCCTCGACCCGGGCGCGCGCGCCGCCGCCTACCACGACGCCGCCCGGCAGATCGTCGCCGACGCCCCGATGCTCTTCCTCACCGAGAACTCCAACGGCTTCCTCGCCTCCTCCCGGGTCGGCGGCCTGCCCGACCTGTCCCGCCGCACCGTCATCAGCCTGTCCCCCGCCGCGCTGTGGAGCACGAAGTGACGCCCCGCCACGACCCGGCCCGGCACGACCAGGCCCGCCAGGCCACGGCCCGCTCCGTCCAGGCCCGCCGCCTGCTGCGCGCCGGCGGCCGGCTGGCCCGGGCCGCCGCCGTCCTGCTGGTGGTCGTCGCGGCCGCGGTCTGGCTGCCGCACCTGCTGCCCGGTTCCCCGGCCGCCGCGGCGCTCGGCCCCACCGCGACCCCCGAGCAGATCGCCGCCTACGAGTCCCACCTCGGCCTGGACCAGAGCCTGCCCGCCGCCGCCTGGCACTGGCTCGACCAGCTGGCCCACGGCGACCTCGGCCACTCCCTCGCCAGCGGACGGAACGTCACCGACGAGCTCGCCGACCGGGTTCCCGTCACCCTGGAACTCTTCCTGGCCGGCCAACTGGTGGCCCTCCTGCTGGCCGTGCCGCTCGCCCTGGCCTCGGCCTGGCGGCCCGGCGGCGCGGTGGACCGGATCGCCACCGCCGGGGCCTTCGTCTGGCTCGCCGTCCCCGGCTTCGTCCTCGGCCTGCTGCTGATCTGGCTGGCCGCCGTGCAACTGCGGGTCCTGCCCGCCACCGGGTGGACCCCGTTCACCCGGGATCCGGTGCAGAACCTGCGGCACCTGGTGCTCCCCGCGCTCACCCTCGGCCTCACCGAGGCGGCCGTCTTCACCCGCACCCTGCGCTCCCAACTGCTGGAGACCCTCGACCAGACCTACATCGCCGCCGCCCGGGGGCGCGGCATGGGCACCGCCCGCCTGCTGCTGCGCCGCGCCCTGCGCCCCTCCTCGCTGCCGCTGGTCACCCTGGTCGGCATCGGCGTCGGCACCTCGCTCGGCGGCTCGGTACTGGTCGAGACGCTCTTCGCGGTGCCCGGCATCGGCAGCCTGGCCTCGGCGGCCATCGCCGGGCGCGACTTCCCCGTCGTCCAGGCCGTGGTGGTGCTCGGCGCCGCCGGGGTCGTGACCGCCACCCTCGCCGTGGACCTGCTCTACCGCGCGCTCGACCCGAGGATCGCCCATGACCACCGCTGAACCGCCCGCCGTCGCCGTCCCCGCGCACCCCGCCGCCCCGGCCGCCGACCGCCGACGCCGCCGCCCGTCCACCGGCACCCTGGTCGCGGCCGGCTGGCTCGCCCTGCTCGCCCTCACCGTCCTGGTGCTGCCCCTGCTGCCCGGATTCGACCCGCTGCACGGCGACTTCGCCCACCCCGCGGCCCCGCCCGCCCCCGGGCACTGGCTCGGCACCGACGCCTCCGGCCGGGACGTGCTCCAGCGCACCGTCGCCGGCGCCCGGGCCTCCGCCGCCGTCGCCGCGCTCACCGCCACCGTCGGCCTGCTCGGCGGCGGCGCCCTGGGCCTGGCCGCCGGCTGGTTCCGCGGCCCGGTCGACCGGCTGATCGGCTTCACCACCGACGTCCTGATGTCCGTCCCCTCGCTGGTCCTGGTGATGATCGCGGTCTCGCTGCGCGGCCCGAGCCTGCCCGTGATCGGCGTGCTGATCGGCCTGCTCACCGTGCCGCACTTCACCCGGGTGGTGCGCGCCGTGGTGCTGTCGCTCAACGAGCGCGGCTTCGTCCAGGCCGCCCGGATGCTCGGCACCGCCCCCGCCCGCATCCTGCGCCGCGAGATCCTCCCGCACGTCGCCCCCGCCGCCGTCGGCTTCGCCTTCACCGCCACCACGGTCGCCATCGTGGCCGAGGGCTCGCTCAGCTTCCTCGGCTTCGGACTGCGCCCGCCCGCCCCCTCCTGGGGCGGCATCATCGCCGAGGGACGCACCAACCTCGGCAGCGCGCCGTGGATCTCCCTCGCCCCGGCCGCCGTGCTCTGCCTGACCGTCCTCGCCGTCAACTACCTCGGCGAGCGGCTCCGTTCGCCCGCCCCGAAGGGAGCCGCCCGATGACCGGCCCCGTCCTGGACGTGCGCTCGCTCGACACCGTCCTGCACACCCCCGACGGCCGGGCCCTGCCGGTGCTGCGCGGCATCGACCTCACCGTCGGGCCCGGCGAGTGCCTCGGCGTGGTCGGCGAGTCCGGCTCTGGGAAGTCCGTGCTCGCCCGCACCGTCCTCGGCGTGCACCCGCGCGGCACCCGGGCGGTGTCCACCGGCACCGTCCTGCTCGACGGCGAGGACCTGCTCACCGCCCCGGCCCGCCGCCGGGCCGCCCTCCTCGGCACCGGGATCGCCATGGTCCACCAGGACCCGATGACCTCGCTCAACCCGGTGGTGCGGATCGCCGACCAGGTCACCGAGGCCCTCACCAACCGGCGCCGGCTCACCCGCGCCGCCCGGCTCCGCACCGCCGCCGCGCTGCTGGCCGCCGTCGACGTCCCCGACCCCGCCCGCCGCGCCCGCGCCTACCCGCACGAACTCTCCGGCGGACTGCGCCAACGCGTGGGCATCGCCGCCGCCCTGGCCGGCGAACCCCGCCTGCTGCTCGCCGACGAACCCACCACCGCCCTGGACGTCACCGTCCAGCGCACCGTCCTGGACCTGCTCGACCACCACCGCCGCACCCGCGGCTTGGCCACCCTGCTGATCACCCACGACATCGGGCTGCTCTACGGCCGCGCCGCCCGGATCGCCGTCATGTACGGCGGCCGGATCGTCGAGACCGGCCCCACCGAGGCCGTCACCGACCGCCCCGCCCACCCCTACACCGCCGCCCTGCTGCGCTCCGTACCGCGCGTCACCGGCCCGCTGCGCCGCATCCTGCCCGCCATCCCCGGCTCCCCGCCCGACCCGGCCCGCCCCACCGCCGGCTGCCCCTTCGCCCCGCGCTGCGCCGACGCCCGGGAGCGCTGCGCCGTCGAGGCACCGCCCGTCCACCGGCCCGCCCCCGGACGGTCCGTCAGCTGCCACTACCCGCTCGGCACCCCGGAGAGCACCCCATGACCGCCGTCCTCGAGGCCACCGGCCTCACCGTGGTGCACCGCACCCGCTCCGGCCCGCTGCACGCCGTCTCCGACGTCGCGCTGACCCTGCACCGCCACCGCACCCTCGCCCTGGTCGGCGAGTCCGGCTCCGGCAAGAGCAGCGTCGCCAAGGCCCTGCTGCACCTGCCGCCGCCCACCGCCGGGACCGTCACCCTGGACGGCACCGACCTCGCCGCCCTCTCCCCGCGCGCCCTGCGGGTCCTGCGCCCGCGCCTCCAGATGGTCTTCCAGGACCCGCTCTCCTCGCTCAACCCCCGCCGCCGGGTCCGCGACCTGGTCGCCGAACCCCTGGACGCCCACCCCCGGCCCGGCACCGACCGCGAGTCCACCGTGCACCAGCAGTTGGAGGCGGTCGGCCTACCGGTCTCCTTCGCCGACCGCCACCCCGGCCAGCTCTCCGGCGGCCAGGCCCAACGGGTCGCCCTGGCAAGGGCGTTGACCGCCGAGCCGCAGGTGCTGATCGCCGACGAGGCGGTCTCCGCGCTCGACGTCTCCGCCCAGGCCACCGTGCTCAACCTGCTCCGCCGCCTCACCGAGGAACGCGGCCTGGCCGGCCTCTTCATCTCGCACGACCTCGGCGTGGTGCGCGCGGTGAGCGACGAGGTCGCGGTGCTCCAACTCGGCCGGATCTGCGAACGGGGCCCGACCGAGGAGGTGTTGGCCGCCCCCGCCCACCCCTACACCAGGGCGCTGCTCGCCGCCGTCCCCGAGCCCGGACGCCCGCTCGGCGACTCCGGCCTGCTGCCCACCGACCCGCCCTCCCCGCTCGACCCGCCCTCGGGCTGCCGCTTCCGCACCCGCTGCCCGCTGGCCGACGACCGCTGCGCCGCCGAGACCCCGGCGCTGCTCCCGCTCACCCCCACCCGGGCGGTGGCCTGCCACCGCCCCCTGGTCGACCGGCAGGGCTGACCGCCCCCGGGGCCGCCGCACCACCGGGCGGCCCCGGGCCGCGGCGCCGCACCCACGGCGCCGCCGCCCGCGATCGGCCGGGTGGGGGTCAGTCGCCGACGGTCAGGACGAGCTTGCCCCGGGTGCGACCGGTCTCCCCGTGGGCGTGCGCCTCGGCGGCGCGCTCCAGCGGGAAGGTCCGCTCCACCTCGACGACCACCGAGCCCGCGTCGATCAGCCCGGCGATCGTGGCCAGCGCGGCGCCGTCCGGCTCGACCAGGAACGGCGTCACCCGCACCCCCGCGGCCTCGGCAGCCGCCGCCAGCTCCGGGGAGACCCCGGCCGGGACGGCGATCAGCAGTCCGCCGGGCCGCAGCACCTTCAACGCCCGGGTGCTGCTGTCGTCCTGGCCGTCACCGACCAGGTCGAGGACGACGTCGACCCCGGCGACGGCCTCCTCGAACCGGGTGGTGGTGTAGTCGACCACCTCGGCCGCGCCGAGCTCCTTGAGCCAGGCGTGGCGGGCGGCACCGGCGGTGGCGATCACCTGGGCGCCCAGGGTCCGGGCGAACTGGACCGCGAAGTGGCCGACGCCACCGGCCGCGGCGGTGATCAGCACCCGCTGCCCGGCCGTGACCCGCGCGGTGTCGACCACGGCCTGCCAGGCCGTCAGCGCGGCCAGCGGTACGGCCGCGGCCTGCACGTGGTCGACGGTGGCGGGCTTGCGGGCGAACTGCCGGGCGGGCGCGGTGACGTACTCCGCGTAGGCGTTGGCGGCGTGCGGGAACCGCGGCATCCCGTAGACCTCGTCGCCCGGCTTCAGGACGGTCACGCCGAAGCCGACCTCCTCGACCACCCCGGACACGTCCCAGCCGAGGGTGAACGGCGGTGCGCCGATCAGGTCGGCCATGCCGGAACCGGTCCGGGTCTTCCAGTCCACCGGGTTGACCCCGGCGGCCCGCACCCGCACCAGCACCTCGGTGGGCAGCGGCACCGGCCGCGCCACCCGCTCGACCCGGAGCCGCTCCGCTCCTCCGAAGCCGTCCTGGACCACTGCGCGCATCGTCTCTGCGGACATCCGAAAACTCCTCGTCCATGGTTCCCGGGAGGGCCGTCCGCGGCCCTCCCCTCGACGTCGGCGACGCTACCCCCGGGGATGTGGTTACCATCAAGGACCACTACTTCCCTTTGGGAAGCAAACAGGCGAGGAGCGCCCCCATGGTCATGCCCTGCCCCAGCGGACAGCACGGCGAACACGACGTCTACGCCGCCCAGTGCCGCTGCCGCCCCCTGCTGGACCTGCTCGCCAACAAGTGGTCCGCCCTCGCCATCGGCGCCCTGGAGGACGGCCCGCGTCGCTTCGGCGAGATCCAGCGCAGGCTCCAGGGCGTCAGCCCCAAGGTGCTCACCCAGACCCTGCGCCGCCTGGAGGAGTTCGGCTTCCTCGACCGGACCGTCTACCCGGCCGTCCCGCTGCACGTCGAGTACGCCCTCACCGACCTCGGCCGCAGCGCCGCCGTCCCGCTCAACCACCTGCGCAGCTGGGTCGAACAGAACCTGGACCAGGCGGTCCGCGCCGAGCCCGTCGCGCACTGACCGCGCCGGGCCCACCGCACGGCCCCGGCCCCGGATCCGCGCCGGGGCCGGGGCCGGGAACGCACGGGCGCCGACCTCAGTCGGCGGTGCGCCGCCGGCGGCGGACGACGAACACGGCGCCCGCGAGCCCGACCGCCGCACCCGCACCCGCGCCGCCGACGAGCGCGGGCGTCGAGGACGGAGCCGCCGCCGGCGCGCTGCCGTAGCCGCTGGACATACCCGCGGTGTCGTACGCCGAACCGGGCTGCTTGTCGGCGTAACGGGCCTTGACCAGCTTCTGGTAGTCGCCCAGCGGGACCGAGTCCTGGCCGTTCAGCCCTTGCCGCGCCTGGTCGTTGAGCGGCTGGACGCTGGTGAGGCCCAACTGGTACCAGCCGCGGATCTGCGGCTCGCTGAACACCGGCGCCCCCGGCGTGGCCTTTCCCGCGTACGCGGCGTCGCCGTCCCCGTCCCGCACGGCGGCCAGGTGCCAGCCACCGCCGTCCGTCGGGGCGAGCATGACGGTGGCCTTGCGTCCGTTCACCGGGGCGTTCAACCCGGAGACCAGACCGCTCAGTTGAACGACCGAGGCCGGGATCGGCGGGAGCGTCCCGGCGACGAAGCCGGGGGCGAGCTCGTTCAGGGCCAGCGGGTCGTTGACGGTGAACGCCGGGACGCCCTGGCACGGATCGGCCTGGTCGGGGATCCGCTGAACATCCCCGGCCGCGTTCCCCTGCGGCAGGGGAACGCTGAGGAAGCGGCAGACGGCGTCGTGGACGTCGGCGGACTTCACCAGATCGAGGGCGGCCTGGTAGTCCGGGATGTCCCTCGGGAGCGGTCCCCCGGCCGGGGCCGCGTGGACAGGACCGGCCAGCGCCAGCAGCGCGGCGGCGCCGACAGCCAGGACGGTGGCCGGGCGGGAGGGGCGGGCCGTCGCCCGCCCGCCGGTCGTGCGGGTCTCGTGCATGCCGCCCTGCCTCATTTGGAGATGCCGATCCGGGAGTGGGTCCACTTGAACGAGCTGTTGCTGACGTAGTCGGCGTAGTTCCACCAGGTGTAGGTGGCGGTGTCCGGCCACGGGTCGGCGACGGCGACGGTCTTCTTGTCGGTGTCGTAGCCGTAGACCACGTTCATGTGGCCGCCGCCGGCGGTCCAGCCGATCCGGGCGGCGACCGGCCGGGACGCCTTGACGTCGGTGTAGACCTGGTCGAACGTCGCCGCGCTGTTCAGGCCCGTGCCGGTCCGGGTCATCCCGAGGCTGCCCCACCCCCGGGCCATGTCCCCGAGCGTGGCGGGCTGGTTGTTGCAGCCGTTGGAAGGCTGAGCGCGGGTGCAGAAGTCCGTCTGCGTGCTGCCGAAGCCCTGGAACTTGGCGATGGTCAGCCCGGAGGCGACCCAGCACCACTGGGTCTTCTCCTGCTTCAGCATGGTGATGCCGTTCTGCTGCGTCTCGGCGCGGGCCTGGCCCGCCGCAACGCCGAGCAACGTCGAAGCGGCCAGGCCGACGGCTGTCGCCGTGGCCGTGGCCGCGCATCCGGTTCTGGATCTGCCCATGGATCCGCCTTCCCGCACGAGTGCGATGGGTGCCGGGGAATTCCGCAGAGCCATGACAACATGCGACGAAGCGATCACCGGGTGTGCACGAAGGAACTCCACCTGGACGGGCCAACCGCCCGGGCGGGCCGACGCCGGGCGCCGACCCGCCGGTGGTCACCGGTCCGTGTCCAGGACCGCCGCTCCGACCGGCCCCGCCCCGACCGCCCCGGCGGGGGCAGCGGCCTCGAACGCGGCCCGCATCCGCCGCCGGTAGCGCCGCGTCCACAGCACCAGGCCCGCCACCACCACGAGTTCGACGACCGTCGAGAGGCCGTTCACCACCGTCACCGGCAGCGTGAAGACCAGCACCATCCGCACCAGCGCCTCGGCCAGCAGGCCGGTCCCCCAGAGCGCGGTCGACAGCAGCCGGCCGCGCCGCACGGCCGGGGTGTCCGGGAGCCGCTCCGGCAGCCGCCGGGCCAGGTAGGCCATGGCCGGGGTCCGGGTGGCACAACTGGCCAGGAACACCAGGCCGGCCAGGGCGCTGGTCGCGGGGTCCCGGAGCAGCAGCAGCCGCGCGTCGTGGGTCGGCAGGGCGATGGCCAGTCCGAGGACGTAGGCGGCGAGCACCAGCCCGGTCACCGCGTCCAGGCGCCGGTTGCGGACGATGTTCCACAGCAACCGGGCACCGGCCACCCCGGTGGCGGCCAGCAGCGAGACGGTGATCGAGCAGCCGGCCGCCTGGCAGCCGTAGAAGGTGGCGGGCGACAGCCCGATGTCATAGGCGAGGCCGATCTTCCGGGCCCGCGCGGAGGGAGCGGCTTCGGGACGGGACGCCCGGCGTACCTTCGCCGGAGCCGGGTGGGTGCTCTGGTGAGTGCTCATGCCCCTGACGCTACGGAGCGGCCGCCGGGGCGGGATCGGCCCGCGGGCGGAGCGCCGGGTGGAGGTTCCCCGGCCGCGCCCTCCACCCCCGACGAGCGACGCACCGCCGCTGTGCGCCCCCCAGGACGCCCCGGACCTGCGCCGCCCGGCCCGGCCGCGGCACCCCGGACACCCGCGCGCTCCTCCCCCGGGTGGAGGCGCGGGCCCGCCGCACACGGGCCCGGTCGGCGGCGGTCAGGCGCCGCCCTGACCGCCCGCCCACACGGTCGGGGTCCGCCCCATCCACGGAGCCGCCCGCTCCAGCTGACCGGCGAGGCGGAAGAGGACGTCCTCGCGCCCGTAGCCCGCCGCGAACTGCACACCGATCGGGAGTCCGGTGGCGGGATCGGTCTCCAGCGGGACGGACATGGCCGGGGTCCCCGCGACGTTGAACACGGCGGTGAACGGCGAACGGTGGAAGAGCTGCCCGAGCCAGCCCAAGCCGTCAGCGCCCTCGGCGCCTTCGGCGTACCTGCCCAGGGGGACGGGCAGTTCGGGCAGCGTCGGGGTGAGCAGCAGGTCGTAGTCGGTGAAGTAGCGGCCGATCGCGCGCGCGACGCTGTTGCGCATCGCGAGCGCGTGGACGAACTCGGCCCCGGTGACCTGCCGTCCGTAGGCGTAACTGGCCAGCATCTCGGGTTCCACGGTGGTGGCGTCGACGGGGCGCCCGAAGGCTGCGGCGAAACCGTCGATCCACGTCACCAGGTTGGTGCTCCAGAGCCGGGCGTTCGCCAGGACGAACTCCTCCCAGCCGACGCCGAGTCCGACCCGGACCTCCTCCACCCGGTGCCCCAGGGACTCGGCGAGCCGCGCCGAGCGGAGCGTGGCGTCGACGACCGTGCGGTCCACCGCCCGGCCGCCCCAGGGCCGGGTGAGGAGCCCGATCCGCAGGCTGCCCGGGGAACGGGTGACCTCCTGCGCATAGGGCCGTTCCGGTCGCCGGGCGGCATAGGGGTCGCCGGCCTCGGGGCCGTGGACGAGGTCCAGCAGCACGGCGCTGTCGCGGACCGAGCGGCTGAGCGCGCCGTGGACGGCGAGCCCGTTGAAGACCTCGTCCGCCTCGGGGCCCATGGATATCCGGCCGCGGGTCGGCTTCAGCCCGAACAGGCCGTTGGCGGCCGCGGGGACGCGGATGGACCCGGCCGCGTCGGTGGCGTGCGCGATCGGGACGATGCCCGCGGCGACGGCGGCTCCCGCACCGCCGCTGGAGCCGCCGGGGCTGCGGGTCGGGTCCCAGGGGTTGCGGGTGGCACCGTACAGGGCCCCCTCCGTGGTGGTGCTGTAGGCGAACTCCGGGGTCGCGGTGCGTCCGAGGGTCACCAGCCCCGCGCGGCGGAAGCGTGTCATGAGCGACGAGTCGGCTCCGGCCACGTTCCCCGCGGCCATCCGGCTGCCCAGTTCCACCCGCTTGCCGGCCATCGCGACGGCGATGTCCTTGATCAGGAACGGCACCCCCGCCAGGGGTGTGCTGCCCGGAGCCGGCGCGTCCTGGGCGGGCCAGGTCTCGACGACGGCGTTGATCCGCGGGTTCACCGCGTCGGAGGCCGCCTGGGCCGTCGAGGCCAGTTCCGCGGCGGTCACCTGCCCACGGGCGACCAGGTCGGCCAGGCCGACGCCGTCGTAGGTCACGTACTCGGAGAGCTTCATCTTCGTCCGTTCAGGAGGATGGGCGGCGACCGGTAGACCGATCGGTATCTCATGAGACCGATCGGTATCACTCAGGACCGATCGGTACCGTAGCATTGCGACCGGGCGGTGCACCGCCCGCGGGCCGACGAAGGGCGACGTGGCGGACATGGACAGGGCCGGCAGGCAGAGCAGGGTGGCCACACTGCCGCCCCGGGAACGGATCCTCGACGCCGCGGAGGAACTCTTCTCACGCGAGGGGATCAGGGCGGTGGGCGTCCAGGCGATCGCCGACCGGGCCGCGACCACCAAGATGGCGCTGTACCGCCACTTCGCGACCAAGGACGCGCTGGTCGAGGAATGGCTCCGGATCGTCGCGGCCGACTACACCGCCGCGTTCGACCGACTGGAGACCGCACACCCCGACGACCCGCGGGCACAGATCCTCGGGATCGCCCGGTTCATCGCCGACGGACTCCCCGGGATCTCCCACCGGGGCTGCCCGTTCATCAACTCCCTCGCGGAACTGCCCGACCGCACCCACCCCGCGCGCCGGCTGATCGAGGCCCACAAGGCCGGCCAGTTGCGCCGGCTGACCGACCTCTGCACCCGCGGCGGACTGCCCGATCCGCCCGAGGCGGCCGCGGAGATCACCTTCCTCCTCGAAGGAGCCCAGGTGAGCGCCCAGAACGGGAGCATCGAGCCCGCGGGCGGGCGGCTCCTGCGGATCGTCGAGGCCGTTCTGGACCGCTCCGCCCCGTGACCGGGCACCGCGCCCGGTAACACCCTTCTCCCTCCGTCAGACCTTCTGCCAGACCTTCCGTCAGGCCTTCGGCCAGTTGCGCAGCAGGGCGTCGAGGGCGTCCAGGATGCGCTCCCAGGTCTGCTCCGTGGTGCGCGGCGTGTGCTGGAAGCCGCCTCCCCGCTCCAGGGCCACGTAGCCGTGGAAGGTGCTGCCGAGCAGCCGGACGGCGTCGGTCTCGTCGGGTTCGGCGAGGTGATAGCCGCGCAGGATCGCGCGGGTCATCTGCGAGTGCCGGACGGCGGCGCTCCCCAGCGCGGTCTCGTAGTCGAGTTCGAGCTGGGCGGCGGCGTAGCGGCCCGGGTGTTCACGGGCGTAGTCGCGGTAGGCGTTGGCGAAGGCGGCCAGGGCGTCCTTGCCGGCCCGCCCGGCCAGCGCGGCGGCGACCCGGTCGGCGAGTTCCTCCAGGGCGAGCAGCGCGATCCGGGTCTTGAGGTCCTGGGAGTTCTTGACGTGCGAGTACAGGCTCGCGTCCTTCACGCCGAAGCGCCGGGCCAGCGCGGAGACGGTGACCTTGTCGAAGCCGACCTCGTCGGCCAGTTCCGCCCCTGCCCGGGTGAGTCGTTCCGTGTTCAGCCCTACGCGCGCCATGTGCAGCCCTTCGATCGCCTCGGGCCCACTATACATTTGCCTAATACCTCTAGGTAATTTACGTTGCTCCCTATGAAGCCGTTGACCGAACCCGAGATCCGCTCCGCCTTCGTGAACTGCAGCAAGGGCGAGGCCAAGCGTCTGCACCTCCCCCGCGACCTGGCCGAACAGCCCTGGGACGACCTGGACTTCCTCGGCTGGCGCGACCCGCAGGCCCCCGACCGCAGCTATCTCGCCGCCGAGCTGGACGGCCGCACGGTGGCCGTCGCCCTGCGCGCCTCCAGCGGCGCGTCCTGGCAGGCCCGTCGCAGCATCTGCTCGCTCTGCGTCACCACCCACACCGGGGGCGTCTCCCTGCTGGTCGCCCCGCTCGCCGGGAAGGCCGGCAAGCAGGGCAACTCCGTCGGCGCGTACATGTGCGCCGACCTCGCCTGCTCGCTCTACGTGCGTGGCAAGCGGGAGGTCGGCACCCGGCTGCACGAGTCGCTGACCGTCGAGGAGAAGATCCGCCGCACGGTGGCCAACCTGGCCGCCTTCGTCGCGAAGGTCACCGCATGACGCCCCGGCCGGCGGGCGCCGAGCCCCTCCGGTAGCCCCCGGCCGGAACCGGGACCTCGATCACCTACGCGACGCCGCGGAGGACGCAGAGCGTCCCCTGGGGGGCGTGGAAGGCCTGCCGCGCCTCCCACTCACCGCTCTGCCCCGGCTTGACCTTGACGCTGGTGTTGGCGGTCGCGAGCACCGTGGCCCCCGCCGAGGTGAAGTAGACGACGATCCCGTAGTTCGCCTCCTCGGTACCGGGGTTGCGTGCGGTGCCGGTCGCCCGCCAGCCGTCCTTGGTCGCCTCGCAGCCGGTGATGGTGACCTGCTTGCGCTTCTCCGTGTCGTTGGCGACGGACGAGGGCGGCGGAAGCGTCGGCTGCTCGGCCGCGACGACCCCGTCGGGGCCCGTCGCAGCCGCCGTGGCCGTAGCGGGCGCGGCCGCCGCCGTGCGCCGCCCGTCCTGACTGTCGCCACCACCGGCACCACCGCAGCCGGACAGCGCGGCGAGGGTGAGCAGAGCGAGGCCGAGGGCGGCACCCGGCCGGGCCCCGGCCCGGTACTTCGTTTCACGCATCTCTTTCTTCCTTCACCTGTCGGCGGTGCAGGGACGGTCACCCCGGTGGCACCGCGGAGGAACGGGCCCGTCCTACCGCGTCGGCCAGGTCGGCGCGGCCCGGCGAGTCCCGGCGGCGGCCGAGGTTCACCCGTTCGGCCGGTCGGAGCGGACCGATCACGGACGGGCGACGAGCGGGCGACGGAAAGCGGCGGTCCCCGGAGCCTGAGCTCCGGGGACCGCCGCCGGTCAGACCGTCGTGCTAGCCGCGACGACGGAGGCGGCGCGTCACGAGCGCCAACCCGCCGCCCAGGAGCAGCAGGCCCCCGGCCAGGCCGGCGAGCCGGCCGTTCGCACCGGTGCTCGGCAGGTGCCCGTGCTTCTTCTCCGTGGTCACCGAGGCACTGGACGGCGGGGAGGTCACCGGCGGGCCGGACGGCGGAGTACCCGTCGCCGTCGCCGTGTTGGTGATCTTCCCACCGTTCAGGTCACTCTGAGTGACCGTATAGGCGGCCGTGCAGGTCACCGACGCACCCGGCGCGAGCGAGGCCGCAGCGGCCGGACAGGAGACGACCGGCGGGGTGCCGGTGCCCGAGAACGCCGTCTCGTTCACCGTCACGTTCATCAGCGTCACGTTCCCGGTGTTCGTCACCAGGAAGCTGTAGTCGATGGTCTCTCCCACGGTGGTGACCTTGGTCGGCGAGGCCGACTTCACCACGGTGAGCGCCGGGGCCGGGCTCTTCGGGACGGTGGTCGAGGACGGCGGGGAGGTCACCGGCGGGCCGGACGGCGGAGTACCCGTCGCCGTCGCGGTGTTGGCCACCTTCCCGCTGTCGATGTCCGCCTGGGTGACGGTGTAGCTCGCCGTGCACGTCACCGACGCACCCGGCGCCAGCGACGCCGCACCGGCCGGACAGGAGACGACCGGCGCAGTACCGGTACCCGAGAACGCCGTCTCGTTCACCGTCACATTGGTGAGCGTCACGTTCCCGGTGTTCGTCACCAGGAACGAGTAGTGCAACACCTGGCCCGCCGCCGTCAGCTCCGTCGCGTCCACCGACTTCACGACGGTGAGCGCCGGATTGGGCATGGCCGTCACGGTCGCCGTGGACGGCGGGGACATCACCGGCGGACCGGACGGCGGAGTACCCGTCGCCGTCGCCGTGTTCGTGATGCTCCCCGCGTTGATGTCCGCCTGGGTGACGGTGTAGCTCGCCGTACACGTCACCGACGCACCCGGCGCCAGCGACGCCGCACCGGCCGGACACGAGATGACCGGCGCAGTACCGGTACCCGAGAACGCCGTCTCGTTCACCGACACGTTCGTCAGCGTCACGTTCCCCGTGTTGGTCACCAGGAACGAGTAGTCGACCGTCTGCCCGACCGCCGTCACCGTAGCCGGGAGAGCCGACTTCACGACCGTGAGCGCCGGCGCGGGGGTGTTCGGGACGCTGGTCGAGGACGGCGGGGAGGTCACCGGCGGACCGGACGGCGGAGTACCCGTCGCCGTCGCCGTGTTGGTCACCTTCCCGCTGTCGATGTCGGCCTGGGTGACGGTGTAGCTCGCGGTGCAGGTCACCACCGCCCCCGGCGCGAGCGAAGCCGCACCGGCCGGACAGGAGACGACCGGCGGGGTGCCGGTGCCCGAGAACGCCGTCTCGTTCACCGTCACGTTCGTCAGCGTCACGTTCCCGGTGTTCGTCACCAGGAACGAGTAGTGCAACACCTGACCGGCCGCCGTCAGCTCCGTCGCGTCCACCGACTTCACGACGGTGAGCGCCGGATTGGGCGTGGCCGTCACGGTGGCGGTGGACGGCGGGGAGTTCAGCGGCGGCCCGGAGGGCGGAGTGCCGGTCGCGATCGCCGTATTGGTGATCGTGCCGGCGTCAATGTCCGCCTGCGTCACCGTGTAGCTCGCCGTGCACGTCACGGACGCACCCGGCGCGAGCGAAGCCGCACCGGCCGGACAGGTCACGACCGGCGGAGTTCCGGTACCGGAGAACGCCGTCTCGTTGACCGACACGTTCGTCAGGGTCACGTTCCCGGTGTTCGTCACCAGGTACGAGTAGTCGACCGTCTGGCCCGAGGCCGTCACCGTCGTCGGAGACGCCGACTTCACGATCGTCAACGCCGGATTCGCCGTAGCGGTCACGGTGGCGCTGGACGGCGGAGACGTCACCGGCGGGCCGGACGGCGGAGTGCCGGTGGCGGTCGCCGTGTTCGTGATGCTCCCCGCATTGATGTCCGCCTGCGTCACCGCATAGCTCGCCGTGCAGGTGATCGAGGCCCCGGGCGCGAGCGAAGCCGCACCAGCCGGGCAGGAGATGACCGGTGCAGTACCGGTGCCGGAGAACGCCGTCTCGTTCACCGTCACATTGGTGAGGGTGACGTTCCCGGTGTTGGTCACCAGGAACGAATAGTCGACCGTCTGCCCCACCGCGGAAACCGTCGTCGGAGACGCCGACTTCACAATCGTCAACGCCGGGTTGGGCGTAGCCGTCACGGTGGCGGTGGACGGCGGCGACGTCACCGGCGGACCGGACGGCGGAGTACCCGTCGCCGTCGCCGTATTCGTGATCGTGCCGGCGTCGATATCGGCCTGGGTGACGGTGTAGCTCGCCGTGCAGGTGATCGAGGCGCCGGGCGCCAGCGAAGCGGCACCAGCCGGGCAGGAGATAGCCGGTGGGGTGCCCGTGCCCGAGAACGCCGTCTCGTTGACCGACACGTTCGTCAGCGTGACATTCCCGGTGTTCGTCACCAGGTACGAGTAGTCGACCGTCTGACCCGAGGCCGTCACCGTCGTCGGAGACGCCGACTTCACGATCGTCAACGCCGGGTTGGGCGTAGCCGTCACCGTCGCACTCGACGGCGGCGACGTCACCGGCGGACCCGACGGCGGAGTACCCGTCGCCGTCGCCGTATTCGTGATCGTGCCGGCGTCGATGTCAGCCTGCGTCACTGCATAACTCGCCGTACACGTCACCGACGCACCCGGCGCGAGCGACGCCGCACCAGCCGGACAGGTCACGACCGGCGGAGTCCCGGTGCCGGAGAACGCCGTCTCGTTCACCGTGACATTGGTGAGCGTCACATTCCCGGTGTTGGTCACCAGGAACGAATAGTCGACCGTCTGACCCGAGGCCGTCACCGTGGTCGGAGACGCCGACTTCACGATCGTCAACGCCGGGTTGGGCGTAGCCGTCACCGTCGCACTCGACGGCGGCGACGTGACCGGCGGACCGGACGGCGGAGTGCCGGTGGCGGTCGCCGTGTTCGTGATCGTGCCGGCATCGATGTCCGCCTGGGTCACCGCGTAGCTCGCCGTGCAGGTGATCGAGGCACCGGGCGCCAGCGAAGCCGCACCAGCCGGGCAGGAGATAGCCGGCGGGGTGCCGGTACCGGAGAACGCCGTCTCGTTCACCGTGACATTGGTGAGCGTCACATTCCCGGTGTTGGTCACCAGGAACGAATAGTCGACCGTCTGACCCGAGGCCGTCACCGTGGTCGGAGACGCCGACTTCACAATGGTCAGCGCCGGGTTGGGCGTAGCCGTCACCGTCGCACTCGACGGCGGCGACGTGACCGGCGGACCGGACGGCGGAGTACCGGTCGCGGTTGCCGTGTTCGTGATCGTGCCGGCGTCGATATCGGCCTGGGTCACCGTGTAGCTCGCTGTACAGGTCACCGACGCCCCCGGCGCGAGCGACGCCGCACCAGCCGGGCAGGAGATAGCCGGCGGGGTCCCGGTACCGGAGAACGCCGTCTCGTTGACCGACACGTTCGTCAGCGTCACGTTCCCGGTGTTCGTGACCAGGAACGAGTAGTCGACCGTCTGCCCCACAGCGGAAACCGTCGTCGGAGACGCCGACTTCACAATCGTCAACGCCGGATTCGGCGTGGCCGTCACGGTGGCGCTGGAGGGCGGCGACGTCACCGGCGGACCCGACGGCGGAGTACCCGTCGCCGTCGCCGTATTCGTGATGCTCCCCGCATTGATGTCCGCCTGCGTCACCGCATAACTCGCCGTGCAGGTGATCGAGGCCCCGGGCGCCAGCGAAGCCGCACCAGCCGGGCAGGAGATGACCGGTGCAGTACCGGTGCCGGAGAACGCCGTCTCGTTCACCGTCACATTGGTGAGGGTGACGTTCCCGGTGTTCGTCACCAGGAACGAATAGGCGACCGTCTGCCCCGAGGCCGTCACCGTCGTCGGAGACGCCGACTTCACAATCGTCAACGCCGGATTCGGCGTAGCCGTCACCGTCGCACTCGACGGCGGCGACGTCACCGGCGGACCCGACGGCGGAGTACCCGTCGCCGTCGCCGTATTCGTGATGCTCCCCGCATTGATGTCCGCCTGCGTCACCGCATAACTCGCCGTACACGTCACCGACGCACCCGGCGCCAGCGAGGCCGCACCGGCCGGACACGAGATGACCGGCGCAGTCCCAGTGCCGGAGAACGCCGTCTCGTTCACCGTCACATTGGTGAGGGTGACGTTCCCGGTGTTCGTCACCAGGAACGAGTAGCCAACCGTCTGCCCCGAAGCCGTCACCGTCGTCGGAGACGCCGACTTCACAATCGTCAACGCCGGATTCGGCGTAGCCGTCACCGTCGCACTCGACGGCGGCGACGTCACCGGCGGACCCGACGGCGGAGTACCCGTCGCCGTCGCCGTATTCGTGATGCTCCCCGCGTTGATGTCCGCCTGCGTCACCGCATAACTCGCCGTACACGTCACCGACGCACCTGGCGCGAGCGAAGCCGCACCAGCCGGACAGGTCACGACCGGCGCAGTACCGGTACCCGAGAACGCCGTCTCGTTCACCGTCACGTTCGTCAGCGTCACGTTCCCGGTGTTCGTCACCAGGAACGAGTAGCCGACCGTCTGGCCCGAAGCCGTCACCGTCGTCGGAGACGCCGACTTCACGATCGTCAACGCCGGGCTCGGCGTGGCCGTCACGGTCGCCGTGGACGGCGGAGACGTCACCGGCGGACCCGACGGCGGAGTACCCGTCGCCGTCGCCGTATTCGTGATGCTCCCCGCATTGATGTCCGCCTGCGTCACCGCATAACTCGCCGTACACGTCACCGACGCACCCGGAGCCAGCGAAGCCGCACCCGCCGGACACGAGATGACCGGCGCAGTACCGGTACCCGAGAACGCCGTCTCGTTCACCGTCACATTGGTCAGGGTGACATTCCCGGTGTTCGTCACCAGGAACGAGTAGCCAACCGTCTGCCCCACCGCCGAAACCGTGGTCGGAGACGCCGACTTCACGATCGTCAACGCCGGATTGGCGGGGATCGGGGTGTTCGTGAAGGTGCAGAGCACCATCGGGCTGTTCTGGTCCTCGACTGTCGGTGGGAACGGCAGGTTGAAGCTGGTCACTCCGCTGCCCGAGGCGACCGGAGCGTTGCCGTTGGCCGTGTCGACGCAGTTGTAGGTGGTGGTGTAGTGGGAGAGGCTGCCGGAGGCCGCGGTCTCGGTGAGGGTGTAGACGGTGTTGGACAGGGCGATGACCGGCCCGGCGGGGGGCGACTGGACGCCCGTGCTGGTGCCGGTGGTGGTCGCGGTGTTGCCCCTGGTGATGCCACCGCCGGTGATCGCCAGGTTGAACTGGTCGTTGGAGGAGGTGGATTCGGCGAACCGGCCGACGATGTTCTTCTGCAGCGCCAGGGTCGGGTTGGTGGAGCAGGCGCCGAGGTCCACGGAGAGGAAGGCGTTGTTGGAGTACGGGGTGGGACCGGCCGTGATGGCGCCGGTGTTCGGGTTGAGCTGCTCCAGGTAGGTGGTGCTCCCCGAGGCGAACTCGATGTAGAGGTTGCCGGCGTTGTCGAAGGCGGCGCCGTTGAAGGAGTTCCCCGCCGGGTTGGACAGGGTGCTCAGCGGCGTGCTGGTCAGCGGCACGCCGGTGGCCGAGCCCGTGGTGGGGATCGGTCCGACGATCCGGCCGATGGCGGCAGCGGTGCCGACGGAGGAGAGGGTGTAGAGGTTGCCGGCCGCGTCGAAGGTGATGTCGCCGTTGGGACCGCCGGCAGCGGTGACCGGCAGGCTGTAGGTGGCGATCACACCGGGGATCGCGGTGTTGGTGGCGGTGTTGAACCCGTAGAGGGTGGCCGTTCCGGGCGTGGTGGCGGTGCCGGACGCGAAGCTGGCGTAGTAGAAGATGCCGTTGGCCGGGTCGACCGCGCCGGCGACGAAGGAGTCGCTGGTGGAGCCCGCGGAACCGGTGTAGACGGTCCAGGCGCCGGTGGTCGCGTTGTAGCCGTACACGTTCACGGAGCCGTTGACGGTCGGCGTCTGGTCGACCACGTAAGCGGCGGTGCCGCCGTCCGTGACACCGAGGGCGTTGGTGAAGCCGGACCCGGCGGGGAGCGTGCTCACCGTCGTGGCGGTCACCGTGGAGCCGCCGACGTTGCCGGTGGACAGGGCCAGCAGGGTGCCGGTGCCGGCGGTCGAGGAGCCACGTTGGATGGCGTAGATCGTCCGGCCGCTGCAGTCCAGCAGACCGGGCGCCCGACGGGCGGGGGTCGTGGCCGGGACCGACGGGGACGCGGGGCTGCTCGGCGCGGACGGTGCGGCCGACGGTGCGGCCGACGGGGAGGGCGTCGCGGTCGCGGACGGCGTCGGCGAGGCGCTGCCCTGCTCGGGGGCCGCCTTCGCCGCGGCCGAGGCCGCGTCCGGGGCGTGCCACTCCAGCACCACGAGGCCGTCGTGTCCGTCGCGGCCGTCCGGCTTCCCGGCGTCGGCGGTGCGGCCCGGGTCGGCGGTGCGGCCCGCGCCGCCTCCGTCGCCCGGGTTGACCGAGGGCGCCGCATGGGCGGCCCTGCCGTCGCCGGGAAGCCCGGCACCCGCCGCGCCCGTCGAGGACGGCGCGACGCCGCCGAAGCCCGCCCCGGCGACGTACTGGCGCTCGGTCACGTGCGGTGCCAGGCCGGCCGGCACATCACCGTCGGAGGCGACGGCCGCGCCGCGCGCGCTCGGGGCGAGGCCGCCGTCGGCCGTCAGCAGGGTGTGGCCCGGGGCCTGCGACTCGTCGGACCGGACGCTGGAGGCCCCACCGCTGCGGGCCGCCCCCGCCGCCGGGGAGAGCGGGTCGTCGGAGCGTGCCCGCCCGCCCGCGCCCGGCGTCACGGTCAGTTGCTGTCCCGGTGTCACGTCCAGCAGTGCGGTGGCGAAGGCGCCGGCGGCGCCCGAGCGGCCGTCGGCGTCGGCGGCCGCACCCGCGCCCCAGGCCTTCGCCCGGAGCGAGGAGACGCCGGCCGGCACGGTGAAGTCCTGGTCCCGGCCGGTGGGGGTGAAGGAGAGGCAGTCGGTGAAGCCCTCGTCCGGCGGACACGCCTGGGCGGCGTGCGCGGCGGGGGCGGCCATCAGCGGAACGAGTGGCAGCGGCGCCAGCAGCAGCACGGCCGACAGGATTCCGGACCAGCCGCGCCGCTTCGAAGCGACGTTCTGCGACGGACGGGCCGGGGCTCTACCGCCCCGTGATCCGAGGGCCGGGATCAAGCCCCGGCGACGTCGGGCTTCAGGCATCGAGGACTCTCCAGGGTGTGCACAGGACTCTGGACGACGGGACACAACACGCCATAGGGTGATGAACTGACTATGCGGTCTCCGCCATCCGGGTCTCGGCCCGGCGCGCTGGTGATGTCATCCCTGTGGCCCAGACCAGCGGGCTGACCACCCGACAATCCGCCCGCCGCTGTGACCCCCCGACGTGCCTCCCGCCCCGGACACGGGAAGCGGGGACCGACCTGGAGGGGTCGGTCCCCGCTTCCCGTCAGCGCGACGGCACCACCGGCGGCTCCGCCGTCGGACGGGAGGGAGGCCGCGGGCCGGACCGTCCGGGCGCGCCTCCCTCATTCACCGGCTGGTGGGAGTCCGTGGACTCCGGGGGTTCTCAGTGGCCGAACAGGTGCCGTCTCCGGCCCGTGCTCGGGGGTGCGGTCGGGATCCCGGCCGCTCGGCCGCCCTGCTCGGCGGCCCGTTCCGCGGACGCCGTGGGCCCGTCCGACCGCACCGGCTCCGCCGCGCGGTGGGCGGTCCTCCGGGAGCCGCCGCGGCCGCGGCGCCCGATCCGCCCCATCATCGCCAGGCCGAGGCAGAACAGCAGGGCGAGACCGAGGCCGGACAGGAAGATGCCCAGGCTGTCGACGGTCGCCAGGGAGGTGCCCAGGATCGTCACCTGGTACGAGGGGCCGCCGGCGAGGTTGTCCGCGATCAGCAGTCCGGCGAAGGCGCCGGAGGCCGCCATCAGCAGAAGTCCTAGCAGCAACATGGGAACTCCTTCCGTCCGTGGTCCGCCCCCACGGCCGGGCGCCTACCCGACCCTGCCCGCCGCTAACGCCGCCCCCGGGCCGCGGCGCTACTCGGGGCCTGGGCCTGCACGGCGACCAGGCAGGTGTCGTCCTCGGTGCCGTCCGGGCCGAGCTCCAGCAGCCGGTCCGGGTCGTGCCCCAGCTCCGGGCCCGGCGGTCCGCCGGGCCCGGGGGGTTCAGTCCGGAGTCGGGGGTTCAGTCCGGGGCCGGGGGGTCGTCCTGCCAGCCGGGGGCGTCCGCGTCGTCGAGCTGCACCCGCAGGCGGGCCAGGGTGGCGCTGAGCAGCCGGGACACGTGCATCTGGGAGACGCCGATCCGGTCGGCGATCTCGGACTGGGTCAGGCCGTCCCAGAAGCGGAGCTTGAGCACGGTCTGCTCGCGCTCGGGGAGCTCGGCGAGGAGGGGCCGGACGGCCGTGCGGAAGTCGGCGAGTTCGATGCCCGGGTCGCGCTCGCCGAGGCGGTCCAGCATCGCGCTGCCGCTCTCGTCGGTGTCCTGCTCCCGCAGCGCGTCCAGCGAGTCGGAGCGGTACACCCGGCCCGCGACCAGCCCCTGGGTGGCCTGTTCGACGGTGAGGTGCAGGTCGTCCGCGATCTCCTCCGGGTGCGGGAAGCGGCCGAGCCGCTGCTCCAGCCGGTCGGAGCCGCGGGCCACGGTCAGGTACAGCTCCTGCATGCTGCGCGGGACCCGCACCGGCCAGGAGGTGTCCCGGAAGAACCGCTTGACCTCGCCCGCGATGGTCGGGATGGCATAGGTGACGAACTCGACGCCGCGCTGCGGGTCGTACCCGTCGACGGCCTTGATCAGGCCGATCGTGCCGACCTGGAGGATGTCCTCCAGGTCCGCGGCGCGGTGCCGGAAGCGGGCGGCGATGAACCGCACCAGGGGCATGTTGAGTTCGATGATCGTGCCGCGGACGTAGCTGTAGGCGCGCGTCTCCCGGGGGAGTCCGGCCAGCCGCGCGAACAGCGCGTCGCTGAGTTCGCGGGCCTCCGTCTTGCCCATCGCGCGCAGCTCGGCCCCGGTGGGCCTCGGCGGCAGGTCGGACGGCTCGGGCGCGGGCCCGGCGCGCACGCGGCGGGCGTCCTGGACGGTCGGCGACGGAGTGGACACGGGATACTCCTCGGCATGGCGGTGAGCACCCGGCGGCGCCGACGGCTCGGGCCGGCACGGCGGGCTTCTTCCCGAGGACCTGTGCCTGGTTTCGTCAAGCGCGGTCCCGGTGGCACCCGGCGGGGTGCGGGGCGGTCGGCCCGTGGCGGGCGACCGCCGCACGGGTGTTCTACCCGACATACGACGCCGAATTCGTGTTTCGACCGGTTTATTGGCATTCGTCGGGATCGGCCCGCCCGCAGCCTGCGCGGTCAGCCCGGGCTGCGGACGTGACGGCCGAGCGGGGACGGCACCTCCAGCCAGACCCGCTTCCCGCCGTCCTCGGGGTCACAGCCCCAGGCCCGGGCCAGCCGGTCCACCACCCGCAGCCCGTGCCCGCCGGGCGAACCCGGGTCGGCACCCCGCCGCAGCCTGGCCGGCACCGGACTGCCGTCCCGCACCTCCACCCTCAACCGGACGCCGTCCCAGTCCAGCCGCAGCTCGCGCGGGCCCCCGGGGGCGTGCAGGCAGGCGTTGGTGACCAGTTCCGACACCATCAGCAGGACGTCCTCGGCGACCGCCCGCTGTTCCGCGTCGACGGTCGGCAGCCACCGCCAGGAGCGCAACGCCTCCTGGCTGAACGCGCGGCTGCGCCGCACCGCGCCCTCGTTGCCGGTGAAGGCGAGCCGACGGGCCCGGCCGGCCGGCTGCGGGGTCTGCTCGGGACGGTCCATGGCCGGCCCCTCACGCCTGCCCCGGTCCGGGCCCACCGGCCTCCCCCAGGGCCGATCCGAGATCGGGGTGGACGCGCAGCACGCCGTCCGCCCCGGTGACGGCGAACAGCCGCACCACCATCGGGCTCGGCGCCGCCAGTTCCAACCGGAGACCGGCCGCCTCCGCCTCGGCCCGGGCCTGCAGGAAGAGGTTCAGGCCGGTCGAGTCGCAGAACCACAGCCCGCCGAGGTCGACGACGATCCGCTCCAGGCCGTCCTCCGCGCCGCCCTCCGCGCTGTCCTTCCGGCCGCCCTTCCGGCCGTCCGGCGATCCGTGCACCAGCGCATGGCGCAGCCCGTCCGCGGTGTCGCGGTCCAGTTCGCCGACGACGGTGACGATCCGGGCCGTTCCCCGGCGGGTGACCCGCACGGACAGGCCACCGTCCTCGTGCTCCCCTCCGGTCTCAGCGGGGCCGTCGACTGACCGTGGCATGGCGGACTCCCGGGCCGGTGGATACGGCGACGCGCCGTGCCCACCATTGTGCCGCCGGGCCCCGTCGGCCGCGCGCACGAGCCGTGCCCGCGCCGATGCCCCGACGGCGTTCCGCAGTGCCGTCCGCTGGTCCATGCCCCGCGTGTGCCCCGCCGCCCCGCCGCCACACGCGCCGTCGGACGTCCGTGCATGGAACCGCCGTTCCCGGGCAGGCGCCGCATCGGGCGGGCCGCCTCCCGCCCCGGACGAGGAGAGGAGCACGGCTGATGGGCACCCAGGACAAGCTGCGCAACATGGCCGAGAAGGCCGCCGGCAAGGCCAAGGAAGCCGCCGGCAAGGCCACCGGTGACCGCACCATGGCGGCCGAGGGGCGTGGCAAGCAGGCGAAGAGCGACCTGAAGCAGGCCGTCGAGAAGGTCAAGGACGTGGGGAAGGACTGAGCCACTGAGCCCGTCCCCGACACCCGGCGGCCGCCGTGCGCGGCCGCCGGCCCCGGTCCGCAGCGGGCCGGGCCCTCGCGGCCGGGGGCCCTCAGCGCGCCGCGCTGGGCGGCGGCAGCCGCAGGCCCGCCAGGTCCGGGGGGACGCAGGAGTCGGGGCGGAAGAAGGTGGCGGCCGCGCCGTCGGTGGCCGTGGCGGGGGCGTCGGTGAGGTGGAAGCGCTCCCGCAGCCGGCCGTAGAAGTCGGTCGGGCGCAGCCGGATCAGCCGCACCCGCTGCGGGGCGCGGTAGACGCCGATCCAGTCGCCGGGGTCGAGGACGCCCCGGAGCCGGCCGTCGACGCTGACGGCGGCGGGGCCGGAGTGCGGCAGGATGCGCAGGGCGACCGGCTCGTCGGGGGCGGCGACCACGGTGCGGTCGAAGGTCATGTGGGCGGCGACCGGGGTGAACACGACGGCCTCCATGTGCGGCGAGAGCACCGGGCCGCCGGCCGCGAAGCTGTAGGCGGTCGAGCCGGTGGGGGTGGCGACCACGAAGGCGTCGGCGGAGTAGGCGGCCAGCAGCCGGCCGGAGACGTAGACCCCGGCGCTGACCTGGTGGTCCCGGGCGAGCTTCTCCACCACGACGTCGTTGAGGGCGTTGACGTCCAGCGCCAGGCCCCAGCCGTCGCCGACGGTGCTCTCCGGCCGTACCGGCGGGGGCGGCAGGGCGGGTCCGCGCCCGTAGCGGAGGAAGGCCTCCAGTTCGGTGGGCACCCCCGGCGGCCGGGAGGCCCGCATGGTCAGGGTCATCCGCTCCTCGACCGGGGCGCTCCCGGCGTGGACGGCGTCGAGGGCCGGGGTGAGGTCGCGGACCGGCACCTCGGTGAGGAAGCCGACCTTGCCCAGGTCGACACCGAGCACGCTGGCGCCGGTCTTCACGGCGATCCGGGCGCCGCGCAGGAAGGTCCCGTCCCCGCCGAGGGTGACGACCAGGTCCGGGTCCCCGGCGGCGTGGGCCTCCTCGCGCCCGGAGCGGCGCCCGTGGTCCGGCGCCGAGACGTCGATCTCGGTGCACCGGACGTCCCGCTCCGCGCACCAGGCCCGCACGGTGCGCGCCGCCTCCCGGGCGGCGTCACGGCCCTGGTGGACGACCAGTCCGACGCGGTGCACTGCCATGGCCGGCCTCGTCTCGCCCCGGTCCCGTTGCTGTCCCGTCCATGGTGGCGCCTCGGCGGACGATCGGCCCGCCGGGCCGGGGCGGTCAGGCCAGGAACGCCAGCAGGTGCTCGTTGACCTCGTCGGCGTACGTCCAGCACAGGCCGTGGTCGGCGCCCTCGACGGCCACGAAGCGGCTGTCCTTGATGAGTTCGTGACTGCGCGGGCCGCAGGCCTCGATCGGCAGGACGCGGTCCTCGGTGCCGTGCAGGATCAGCACCGGGACGTCGATCTTGGGCAGGTCGGCGCGGAAGTCGGTGTGCCAGGTGGCGACGCAGGCGATCACGCCGGCCGGGGAGGCTCCGACGGCCGTGTTCCAGGCGTCCTGCACGGCCTCGGGGCTGATCCGGCTGCCGAGCGTGCGGTCGAGGTTGTAGAAGTTCTTGTTCCACTCGGTGAAGAAGGCGGGCCGGTCGGCGGTGAGCCCGGCCGCGATGTCGTCGAACACCTGCTGGGGGACGCCCTGGGGCGTCTCCTCGGTCTTCAGCAGGTAGGGCGGCACCCCGGAGACGATGACCGCGCGGCGGATCCGCTCGGAGCCGTAGCCGCCGAGGTAGCGGACGACCTCGCCACCGCCCATGGAGTGGCCGACCAGGTCGGCGTCCCGCAGGTCGAGCGTGGTCAGCAGGGTGTCCAGGTCGGCGGCGAAGGTGTCGTAGTCGTAGCCGGTGGTCGGCTGCCCGGAGCGGCCGAAACCGCGCCGGTCGTAGGTGATCACCCGGCGCCCGGCGGCCAGCAGCGCCCGCTCCTGGCGCTCCCAGGCGCGGCCGCTGAGCGGGAAGCCGTGGATCAGCACGACGGGCCGCCCCTGGCCGTGGTCCTCGTAGTACAGCTCGATCGGGGCCGAGTTCTCCTGGCCGACGGTGACGAAGGGCATGATCGGACTCCTCGGGGTGGACGGGCAGCCCTCGCTGCGCCTCGTCACCAATCAAGCACACTCCGGAGTCGCACGACACCGCGGGTGCTCCCGGCGCCCCTGGGCCCCGGGAGCACCCGGGGGTGCTACTTCTGCCAGCCGATGGTCTCGGGCAGCGGGCTGTAGAAGATGGTGGCGCCGACGTTGGCGAGGCCCTTCTTGATGCCGTAGGTGGAGGGGCCGCTGTAGAGCGGCAGGAAGGCGTACTGCTGGAGGGCCTTCTGCTCGACCTTGTTGACGGCCGCGATCTGCTGGTCGCGGTCGGCGATGTCGCCGGTGGCGCGGATCTCCTGGTCCAGCTCGGGGGTGCCGGCCCCGGTGATGTTGGAGTCGCGGTCCGAGCAGTAGAAGTCGCACAGGTACCGCGCGCCGAAGGGGTCCAGCGAGCGGTTGCCGGAGATGAAGAGGTCGAAGCGGCGGTCGCTGAGCACCTTGGAGAAGTCGTTCTCGGACACCTTGTTGATGTCCAGCTTCACGCCGACGGCCTTGAGCATCGCGGTGAACGCCCCGGCGGTGGCCTTCTCGATCGGGTCGTCGCCGAGCACCGTGTAACCGAGCGCGAGCTGCTTGCCGTCCTTGCTGCGGATGCCGTCGGCCCCGGGCTTCCAGCCGGCCGCGTCCAGGGTCTTCCGCGCCTCCTCCGGGTCGTACTTGAGCACGGCGGCGACGTTGTCCTGGTAGCCGTGCTGGAAGCTGTAGAGCACCGCCGAGCCGGGCAGCGACTCGGTGTAGTCCAGGCCCTGGAACCGGATCTTCGCTATCTGCGGACGGTCGATGCTCTCCTGCACCGCCTTGCGGACCTGGGCGTCACCGAGCAGCGGGGACTTGGTGTTGAGGTAGAGGGCGTACTCGAAGGGGCTGCCGCCGCTGCGGATCTCGGTGTCCTTGACCGTCTTCACCTGCTTGAGGTTCTCCGCGGTCCCGACGGGGGCGTAGTCGGTCTCGCCGTTCTTGAAGGCGTTGATCGAGGCGGCGCTCTCCAGGTTGACGTAGACGCGCTTGTCGAGCTTGCCCTTCCGGCCCCACCAGGAGGGGTTGCGCACGAAGGTGATGTTCCCGGAGTGGTCGTCCCAGCTGCCCACGGTGTACGGGCCGGTGCCCCACTCGGGGTGGGCCGTCTTGACGTACGCCTTGTTGAAGTTGTCGACGGTGGCGGCCTGGGGGTGCAGGAAGGTGGTGAACAGCGCCGACCAGGAGGCGTTGACGCCCTTGAAGGCGATGACCGCCTGCTTGTCGTCCGCGCCCCGGGTGACGGAGGTGATGCGGTCGTAGCCGTCGGTGGAGTTGGCCGCGAAGTCCTTGTTCGAGCCGTTGTTGGCCTTCCAGGTCGCCTCGATGGCCCGCCAGTCGATGGGGGTGCCGTCGTTGAACACGGCCTTGGGGTTGAGGGTGATGACCACCTTCTGGTCGCCGCCCTCGACGGAGACCTTCACGTCGCTGTAGTAGTCCGGGTTGTACTGGACGTCGCCGGTGGGCGAGTAGGTGATGGCGTCGGCGTTGTACCAGGACCAGATCCGCGTGGCGTTGAGGGTGCTGTTGACGTTGAAGGGGTTGCCCTGCTCGTCGAAGGTGCCCGCGGTGGTGTAGGTGCCCCCGTCCTTGAGGTTCTCGTACGGCTGGGGGTTGTAGTCGGTGACCGAGGACGCGACCTTGGCGGCGTTCTTGGCGTCCTGCCCGGAGGAGCCTCCGGAGGGGGACGAGGAGGAGCACGCGGTGGCGGCGACCGACACGGCCGCGACGAGCGCGAGGGGCAGCACGAAGTTCCTACGCATGAAAGGTCCTTGCTGGGAGTCCGGGGGTCCGGGAATCGGGGTGGAGGGGGTGGCGCAGGGGGACGGGAGGGCCGTCAGACCGCGTGGCAGGCGTACCGGTGGTCCGCGCCGTCCGGGGCGTCGACGGTCACCGGGCGTTCGGTGCGGCAGCGGGTCCGTACGTCCTCGTCGGCCACCCGGTACAGCGGGCAGCGGTCGACGAACACGCAGCCCTCCGGCAGCCGGGTGGCGCTGGGCTGTTCGCCCGCGAGCACGACGCGCTCGCGCTGCCGCTCGCGCCGCGGGTCGGGCACCGGGATCGCCGACAGCAGGGCCTTGGTGTACGGGTGCCGGGGCCGGGCGAAGATCTCCTCGGTGGCACCGGACTCGACGATGTGCCCGAGGTACATCACCGCGATGCGGTCGGAGACGTAGCGCACCACGGCCAGGTCGTGGGCCACCACTAGGTAGGCCAGGCCCAGTTCGCGCTTCAGCCGGGCGAGCAGGTTGATGATCTCGGCCTGCACCGAGACGTCCAGCGCGGACAGCGGCTCGTCCAGGGCCAGCAGCTTCGGCTCGCGGGCCAGCGCCCGGGCGATGCCGACCCGTTGGCGCTGGCCGCCGGAGAGGGCGGCGGGGAAGCGGTCGCCCATGGTGCGGTCCAGGCCCACCAGGTCCAGGAGCTCGGTGACCCGGGCCCGGACGGCCGCCCGGTCGGCCCCCACGGCCTGGAGCGGTTCGGCCAGCAGGTCGAAGACGGTCAGCCGGGGGTCCAGGGCGTCCGTCGGGTCCTGGAGGACGATCTGGACGTCGCGCCGCAGCTCGCGCACCTCGGCCGCCGAGCGCAGCGTGGCGACGTCGGTGCCGGCCACCTCGATCCGGCCGCCCTCGGGGGCGCGCAGCCGCAGCACCTCGCGCAGCGTGGTGGTCTTGCCGCTGCCGGACTCCCCCACCAGGCCCAGGGTCTCCCCCGCGCGCAGTTCGAAGCTGACGCGGTTGACCGCGTGCAGGGTGCCCACCCGGCGCTTGAGCAGGGCCCCCTTGGTGACGGGGAAGGTCTTCACCAGGTCCTCGACGCGCAGCACCACCTCGCCAGCGGTCCGCTCGCCGGAGCGGGCCGGTGGCACCGGGACGGCTTCCCCGCCGGGGTCGAGCGTCCCGTCGGCGATCTCCTGCGCCCGGTGGCAGGCGACCTGGGCGGTCGTCCCGTCGAGCACGGTCAGGTCCGGTTCGGCGGTCCGGCAGACGTCCCGGGCCACCGCGCAGCGCGGGGCGAAGGGGCAGCCGCCGGGCAGTCCGACCAGGGACGGCGGTTCGCCGCCGACCGGGATCAGCGGCCGTTCGACGCCGCTGTCCACGGTGGGGACGCTCGCGAGCAGGCGGGCGGTGTAGGGCATCGTCGGACGGCGGAAGAGCGCGTCGACGCCCGCGTGTTCGACGATCCGCCCGGCGTACATGACGGCGACCTCGTCGGCGTGGCCGGCCACCACGCCCAGGTCGTGGGTGATCAGGACGAGCCCCGCCCCGGTCTCCCGCTGGGCCAGGCGCAGTACGTCGAGGATCTGCGCCTGGACGGTGACGTCGAGCGCCGTGGTGGGCTCGTCGGCGACCAGGACCGCGGGCTTGTTGGCGATGGCCAGGGCGATGACGACGCGTTGGCGCATGCCGCCGGAGAACTCGTGCGGGAACGCCTTGGCGCGTTCGCGCGGGTCGGGGATGCCGACCAGGTCGAGCAGTTCCACCGCCTGCTCCCAGGCGGCCCGCTTCGACAGGTCCCGGTGCACCCGCAGCGCCTCGGAGAGCAGTCGGCCGACGCTGAAGATGGGCGTGAGCGCGGACATCGGGTCCTGGAAGACCATGCCGATGGACTTGCCGCGCACCCGGGAGAGCGCCTTGTCGTCCATCGCCGCCAGGTCGCGGCCGCCGAGGAGGATCTCGCCGCCGAGGCGCGCGGTCGTCGGCAGCAGGCCCATCACGGCGAGCGCGGTGGCCGACTTGCCCGAGCCCGATTCGCCGACGATGCCCAGGGTGCGCCCGGGCAGCAGGTCGAAGTCGACGCCGCGCACGGCCTCCACCGGCCCGGCCTCGGAGGGGAAGGTGACGCGCAGGTCGCGGACGGACAGGACGGGTGCGGGCCCGGCGGGTTCGACGGGTTCTGCGGGCCCGGCCGTGGGCCCGGTGCGGCGGGCGGGTGCGAAGGTCATCGTCGGGCTCCTACCGCGCCGGTGGTGGAGGTGGGGTCGAGGGCGTCGCGCAGGCCGTCGCCGACGAAGGTCATCGAGACGGTGAGCAGGACGGTCAGCCCCGCGGGGAAGGCGAAGAGCCAGGGGGCGCTGGTGATGGTGCCCGCGCCGTCGGCGAGCATCGTGCCCAGCGACACGTCCGGGGTCTGCACGCCGAAGCCGAGGAAGGACAGCGCGGTCTCGCTGAGCACGGTGGAGACCACGCCCAGGGTGAGGTTGACGATGAGCAGGGAGCCCAGGTTCGGGATGATGTGGCGCACCACGATGCGCAGCGGGCGCACGCCCATGTACTCCGCGGCGCGCACGTACTCGCGCTCGCGCAGGGAGGTCGACACCGACCAGACCACGCGCGCGGTGGACATCCAGCCGAACACGGTCAGGACGAGGATGAGGACCCGCCAGTCGCCCGCCAGGCGGTGCGAGACCAGGGCGAGGACGAGGAAGGAGGGCACGATCAGCAGGAAGTGGATGACGGCCAGGGTGGCCTTCTCCACCCGGCCCCCGAAGTAGGCGGCGCCCGCGCCCACGACGGCGGCGATGGTGACGGTCAGCGCGGACACGCTCACCGCGATCACCAGCGAGCGCTGGAGGCCGTGCACGGCCGCGGCGTAGACGTCGTTGCCGCCCTGGTTGGTGCCGAACCAGTGCTCGGCGCTGGGGGCCTGGGTCAGCGCCGAGAAGTCGGCGTCCGCGTAGCCGTACGGGGTGAAGAGGTCGCCGAGCGCGCTGAACAGCACGAGCAGCAGGAAGATCACCACGCCGGCGACGGCGGTCCGGTTGCGCAGGAAGCGGCGCAGGTAGAGCCGGCGCCGGCCGAGGTAGCGCCCGGCCGGGTCGGGAGTCGTGCCGGTGGTCGGTGCGGGGGTCGGCGCGGTCCTCACGGAGGTGCCCATCTCAGCTCACCCGCACTCTCGGGTCGAGGAACACGGTGGCGATGTCCGCGAGGATCGCGCCGACCGCGGTCAGGGCGGCGGCGAAGGCGGCGGTCGCCACGGTGCCGTGCACGTCGTTCTTGCTGATGGTCTGGATGAAGTACTGGCCCATGCCGTTCCAGCCGAAGATCGTCTCGGTGAGGACCGCACCGGTGAAGACCGCCGGGATGCCGAAGGCCACGGACTGCGCGGTGGGGATCAGCGCGGTGCGCAGGGCGTGCCGGCGGATCGCCTGGGCGCGGGTGAGCCCGGTGGCCCGGGCGGTGCGCACGAAGTCGGAGCCGATGACGTCCAGCAGCAGGGAGCGCTGGGTGAGGTGGTAGCCCACGTACCCCATCAGGGTGAGGGTCAGGGTCGGCAGGATCAGGTGCAGCAGCCGGTCCCCGACCGTCGCCCAGAACCCTTCCACGTCGGGCGAGTTCTCCCCCGCGACGTACAGGAAGTGCCAGCCGGCGTGGTCGTTGAGCTGGATGGCCAGCAGCACCAGCGCGAGCGCGGCGATCGACACCGGGACGTTGAAGAGCGCCATCGAGACGGCCTGGGCGGCCCGGTCCCGCCAGCCGTACTGGCGCGAGGCGGTGTGGACCGCGAGGGCGACGCCGAGGACGACGGACAGCACCGTCGCGCCGATCACCAGCTCGGCGCTGACCAGGGAGCGGTAACCGATCTCCCCGTTCACCTGGACCCCGACCGGGGAGCGGCCCCAGTCGAAGTGCAGGAGCACCCCGGTCAGCCAGTCCCACCAGCGGTGCAGCAGCGGCTCGTGCGGGTCCAGGTTGTAGGGGGCCAGGGCCCGGGAGATCTGCTCCTCGGTGCGGACCGGGCGCAGCTCCTTGAAGTTCGAGCGCGGGTCGAGGAACCAACTGGCCAGGAAGTACGTGGCGTTGGTGGCCACGGCGATCACCAGCAGCCAGCCCGCCGCCCGGCGGGTCACGTACCGGAGCACGGACGCCACCTCCCCGCCGGGTGCGGAGGGTGCGGCCGGTGGGCGCCGGGTCTGGGAGATCTGGACATGCCGGTGGAACTTCCTCGATCCAAGGGGGTGTTGCACGACCGTGCAGGGGCCAGTCTGAGCGCGGGTCACCCCCGGCACCAGGGATCGGGGCGTTTGGACACGAACCCGCAACACCCCCGCAGCACTAGGGGATGTTCACGTCACATTCCGTCGAATGCGCAGGTGGGAGCGGTCGGCGGTCGGGCCGCCGGGCCGGGAATTCCGATCCGGCCCGGTACGCCCGTAATGAACGGTTGTGTTCTCTATTTCCCAGGACTACCGTCGGTGGTGGTGAACGTGTCCGCCCCCGCCCCCGTTCACCCCCGAAACCATTGGGGGACCAGCCATGGCTTCTTCGCGCGCCCTGGCCGAGGCTCCGCCCGCGACCGCACGTCGGGGCCAGCACCCAGGGATAGCCCTCACCGTCATCGCGGCCACCCAGCTGATGGTGGTCCTGGACATCACGATCGTGAACATCGCCCTGCCGCACATCCAGCAGGCCCTGAGCTTCTCCACCACCGGTCTGTCCTGGGTGATCAACGCCTACACCCTGACGTTCGGCGGGCTGCTGCTGCTCGGCGGGCGCGCCGGGGACATCCTCGGGCGCCGGCGGGTGTTCATCGTCGGCGTGCTGCTGTTCAGCTTCGCCTCGCTGCTCGGCGGTGTCGCCCAGTCCTCCGGCTGGCTGCTGGCGGCCCGGGCGCTCCAGGGCCTGGGCGGGGCGATCGCCTCGCCGACCGCGCTGGCGCTGATCGCCACCAACTTCAAGGAGGGCCCGGATCGCAACCGGGCCTTCGGCGTCTACTCCGCCGTCGCCGGGGCGGGCGGCGCGGTCGGACTGCTGCTCGGCGGCATGCTGACCTCCTGGCTGTCCTGGCGCTGGGTGCTGTTCGTCAATGTACCGATCGGCATCGTGATCGCCCTGCTGGCGCCGCTCTACATCAACGAGTCCGAGCGGCACCCCGGCCGCTTCGACCTGCCCGGCGCGTTCAGCGCCACGGCGGGCGTGGTCTCCCTGGTGTACGGCTTCATCCGGGCCTCCGACCACGGCTGGACCGACGCCGTCACCCTCGCCTCCTTCGGCCTGGCCGTCCTGCTGCTGGCCGTGTTCCTGTTCATCGAACGGCGGGCGCCGCAGCCGATCACCCCGCTCCACCTGCTGCGCAGCCGCAACCGCTCGGGCGCGTTCGGGCTGATGCTGTGCGTGGCCGCGACCATGTTCAGCATCTTCTTCTTCATCACCCTCTTCGTGCAGGAGGTGCTCGGCTACAGCCCGCTGCGGGCCGGCTTCGCCTTCCTGCCGATCAGTGTCGCCATCGTCGCGGCCGCCCAGTTCGCCGCCCGCAACCAGATCCGCTTCGGCCCCAAGCCCTTCTTCGTGGCCGGGTCGCTGCTGGTGCTGGGCGGGGTCCTGTGGGCGACCCGGATCGACGTCCACAGCGACTACCCGGGCGGCGTCCTCGGCCCCACCCTGCTGTTCGGCCTCGGCATGGGCTCGATCTTCGTCCCGGCCACGCTGACCGTGGTGTCCCGGGTCGCCCCGCACGAGACCGGCGCGGCCACCGGGATGCTCAACACGATGCAGCAGGTCGGCGGTTCGCTCGGGCTGTCGATCCTGGTGACGGTGTACGGCACGGCGAGCCGCAACGCGGCCGGGCCGCAGGTCCGGGCGTTCCTCCGGCAGGCCACCCCGGCGCAGCTCGCCGAGTTCCGGGCGAGCGGGCGGCTGCCCGCGCCGTACTCCTCGGAGGTGCTGGTGCACGGCATCGCGACCGCCTTCCAGCTGGGGCTGGTGTTCGCCGGGCTGGCGGTGCTGATCGCGGTGTTCGTCATCCGGACGCGCCGGGTGCCGGCGACCGCGGACGTCGGCCCTTCGGGGGGCGGTACTTGACAGGCCGTCGGGGAGTCCAGGAGAGTCCTTCACGCAAATGGTTTTCATCTTCGTTAGCCGTTCCGCCGTGACCCCCCGTTCCCCGACCGCGCCCCCGCGCGCCCCGCGAAAGAGGACCCCCATGTCGCTCGACGTCTCCCCCGCCCTGCTCGACCAGGCCCGCAACGGCCGCGTGGACGAGGCCGACTTCCTCGACACCGTCCGCGCCTCGCTCCCGTACGCCTACCAGGTGGTCGCCGGGCTCAGCACCGAACTCGCCGCCGGTGACGCCGAGTTCGCCACGGACAACACCACGCCCAGCGACCAGCAGCGCGCCGAGCTGCTGCGCGCGCTGGCCAGCAACGCCATCCGCGGCAGCCTGGAGGACCACTTCGGCGTCAAGCTCGCCTTCGTCAACTGCCACCGCGTCGGCGCCTTCCGGCCCGGCTCCGAGGACAGCGCGGCCTACCGGGAGTTCACCTCGCTGCACAACCAGATCCGCAACCAGAGCCCGGAACTGCGCAGCTGCTGACCCGGCCGCGTCGGGTCCCGCCCGCCCGGGCGGGCGGGACCCCGCACCTGGCCCCGGCGCTGCCCCGGGTGGCCGGATGTTGCGCCGTGTTGCGGCACGTGTCGCCGCCTTGTCCGGATCGCGCCCCGATCTTGTCGAACCGCGGGACGTCTGCGTACGTTCGACGGGCACCACCCGTCCGGCCCCACCAGGGGCCGCAAGATGCCACGCGGAGTCGCCACCATGCCGACCACCCCCCGCCCGCTGCGGAGACTCGGCTTCCTCACCATCGGGCTCTTCGACGAGGCCGACCCGCGCCGGGGGCACGAGTCGACCCTCGACCTGATCACCCTCGGTGAGCAGCTCGGCTTCGACAGCGCGTGGCTGCGCCACCGCCACCTCCAGTACGGCATCTCCTCCCCCGTCGCCGTCCTCGCCGCCGCCAGCCAGCGCACCAGCCGGATCCACCTCGGCACCGCCGTCACGCCGCTCGGCTGGGAGAACCCGCTGCGGCTCGCCGAGGACCTCGCCACCGTCGACCTGCTCTCCGGCGGCCGGCTCAACCCCGGCTTCAGCGCCGGCCCGCCGACCCACTGGGAGCACGTGCGCGACGCGCTCTACCCCGACACCGCCGACCGGGAGGAGTTCGGCCACCGCCGCGCCGAACGGCTGCTCGCCCTGGTCCGCGGCGAGGACGCCTCCGACTTCGCCGGCACCGAGGGCATCGAGGTGTACTCGCGCCGCGTCCAGCCGCACTCCCCCGGCCTGGCCGACCGGCTCTGGTACGGCGCCGGCAGCCTGCGCTCCGCCCGCTGGGCCGGTGAGCACGGCCTCAACCTGCTCACCAGCAGCGTGGTCAAGCCCGAGCCCGGGCCCGGCCCCGGATCCGCCGACGCCGGATCGGCCGCGGTCGGCTCGGCCGACGCCGAACCGGCCACCGCCGCAGCGGACTTCGCCGTGATCCAGGCCCGGCAGATCCGCGCCTTCCGCGCCCTGCACCCGGACGGCGAGCGGGCCCGGGTCTCCCAGGGCCTGGTGGTCATCCCCACCGACAGCGCCACCCCCGAACAGCGTGCCAAGTACCGGGCGTACGCCCAGGCCCGTGCACCGCGCACGCTCGCCCCGCAGGGCCCGGCCGGGCTGCTCTTCGCGCCCGACCTGGTCGGCAGCTCCGCGGAGCTCGCCGAGCGGCTGCACGCCCACGCGGGCTTCCGGGAGGTGGACGAGGTCGCCTTCGCCCTGCCGTTCACCTTCGAACCCGAGGACTACGTGCAGATCCTCACCGACCTCGCCACCCGCCTCGGGCCCGCCCTCGGCTGGTCCCGCTCGACCCCCGGGCGGGACTGAGCGGCCGACCCGCCGGTGCGGCGGCCGCGCAGCGGCACCGGCCGCCGCCCGCACCCCACCGGCCGGCGCCGCTCCGCCCGCCCGGGCCCGCCCGGCGCGGCGGCCGCCGGCACCGTTCGGGCCCGCGACCGCCGCCCTGCGGGTCAGCCGAACTGCCGGACGCTCGACGGGCTTTCGGCCTCGTACGGCCGCCAGCCGTCCGCCGCGGGCCGGCCGGTGGCGACGAAGCCCGCCACCGCACGGGAGAAGGCCCCGCCGAGGGCGCGGGCCGCCGGGGTGACGGCACCGAGCATGGGACTGTCGGGGTAGGCGTCCAAGGTGTCGAAGAAGAAGGGGAGTTCGACGCAGTGCGCGGCACCGAGGCGGGCCGGGTCGTCGGCCGGGGCGTGGTCGAACCGGTAGACGTAGGCCGGGTTCCCGGCGGCGGCGTGGTGGCCGGCGAGGGCGAGGGTGTCGTCGCGGAAGAGGAACTCCGTGGCGACAGCGGTCAGTACCTCGCCCGGGGCGGCGCCCGGGAGCCGGGCGGCGGTGCGGTCGAACCGCCGCGCGCCGTCGGCGCGTTGCCCGGCCGCGATGGCGCGGGCCCGGTCGGCGGTGAGGGCCCGGATCCGCGGGTCGAAGGCGAAGAACGCGGTCATCTCGTCCCGGGTGGTGCCGGTCAGCAGCTCCTTGCCGTCGAGGCGGCCGGCGGCCAGGGCCTGCGGCCAGGTTGTCGGCATCCCGGCCCCGCCGAGGACGGGGTACATCGGCGGGGCCACCGCACCGGGGCGGGAGAGGTCCTGGGACAGCCGGTCGTAGGCGGCCAGCAGCCGCTCGACCGGCAGGGCGCGCAGCGCGGCGAGCGGGTCCGGGCTGCCGTCCAGCCCGAGCAGGCCGAGGTAGCGGCGGGCGTGCTCGGCGGCCTCCGCCGGGTCCTGCGGGGCGAGGCCGAACGGTCCGCTCTGGGCGATCAGGCGCTTGACGGACGGGCCGGTGACCGGGGAGAGGGCGAGGTAGAGGGCGGAGAACGCACCGGCGGACTGGCCGCCGACGGTGAGGGTGTCCGGGTCCCCGCCGAAGGAGGCGATGTTGCGCCGCACCCAGTCGAGGGCCGCGGCCTGGTCCCGGGTGCCCGGGTTGTCGACGCCGTGCTCCGGCAGGTGGAGGTAACCGAGCGGGCCCAGGCGGTAGTTGGCGGTGACCACGACGACCTGCCCGGCGGCGGCCGACCGACCGCCGTCGTACCAGTCCCAGCCGCCGGAGCCGCTGGTGAACCCGCCGCCGTGGAACCAGAGCAGGACGGGCAGGGCGGCCGGGGCGGCGCCGCCGGCCGGCAGCCGCGGGGTCCACACGTTCAGGGTCAGTGAGCCCTCCTCGTTCCAGTCGGGCGTGCGCGGGCCCATCACCGCCTCCAGCCGGGACGGGCGCTGCGGGACGGCCGGGCCGGGGCGGTCCGCCTCCCGCACGGCGGGCCAGGCCGGGTGGGGTTCGGGGGCGGCGAACCGCCGCTCCCCCACCGGCGAGGCGGCGTAGGGGATGCCGCGGAAGGCGGCGACGCCATCGTGCACGGTTCCCCGGACCCGGCCCGACCCGGTGGTCACGACCGGGCGCTCGATCGACTGCTCCATGACGGTCCGCCTTCCTCCCCGGCTCCTGGCCGGTCCCGCTCCCTGCGGGAACGGCTCAGGTCTATCGCCGATCGGCGGAAAGCGGCGACCCTCGGCGTCCTGCTGCGGAATGTGCGCCGCAGAGCATGGAATCCTGCCGGATATGGGACAAGCGAGAGCCGAACTCGACGAGACCGAGCGCCGGATCGCCGCGGTGCTGATGGCGTCCCCGCGCGCCTCCTGGCGCACGGTCGCCGACACCCTCGGCCTGTCCGAACGCACCGTGGTGCGCCGCGCGACGCCGCTGCTGCACGACGGCACCCTGCGGCCCACCGCCGTGCGCAACCCCGACCGCTTCCCGCGCCTGATCCCGATGGCCCTGCGGATCCGCTGCCGCCCCGGCCGGATCCGGGCGATCGCCGCCGGGCTCGCGCGCCGCCCCGACACCGTGTGGATCGACGTCCTCGGCGGCGGCGACGAGATCTGCACCGTGCTCTTCCTCGACGGCCCCGAGAGCCGCACCGCCCTCCTGCTGCGCGACCTCCCCGCCACCCCGGACGTCCGGTCCTGGGACGCCTACGACCTGATGAAGGTCTTCCCGGCGGGCTTCGTCTGGAGCGCCGGACTGCTGACCGCCGCCCAGTTCGAATCCCTGGCCCCGCTGCTGCGCGAGCCCGCCCCCGCGCCCGCGCTCCGGCCGCTGGACGAGGCCCTGATCGACCGGCTGACCGTGGACGCCCGCACGGGGTACGGCGAACTGGCCGCCGGGTTGGGCACCTCCGCCTCGACCGTGCGCCGCCGCCTGGACCAGCTCACCGCGGGCCACCTGCTGCGCCTCGCCTGCGAACTGGACCTGAGGCTGCTCGGCATCGGGACGGAGGCCCTGCTCTGGATCGCCACCGGCCCCGGCAGCCTGGAGGCGGTCGGCCACCGGCTGAGCCGCCACCCCCAGGTGCGCTTCGCCGCGGCGACCACCGGCGCGGCGAACCTGCTGGTCGCCGTCGCGGCCGAGGACCTCGGCGGGCTCTACGCCTTCCTGACCGGCACCGTGGGGGCGATCGACGACGTCCGGAGCCTGGAGGTGACCCGGATCCTCAGCACGGTCAAGCGCACCGGACTGGTCCGCCCGGCCTAGGCTGATGACCGTTTCCTCCCGCTATCCACCCCTTCACCGCCGAAGGAGCCGCCATGGCCCCCCACGCCGCGCTCTCCCCCCAGGAGGCCGCCGACCGGCTCGCCATCCGCGAGCTGGTCGACGCCTACGCGCACTGCGCCGACCGCCGCGACGCCGAAGGGCAGCTGGCGCTGTTCACCGAGGACACCCGGTTCCTGGTCTTCGAGGACGCCACCACGACCGAGCCCACCCGGGACCTGCACGGCCGGCAGGCGCTGGCCCCGGTCTTCGCCCAGCTGAACACCTACCAGGCCACCACCCACTTCAACGGCCAGAGCACCGTCGTGCTGGACGGCGAGCGCGCGACCGGGGAGAGCTACTGCCTGGCCCACCACCTCGCCGCCGCCCCGGGCGGCGCGCGGACCATCATGGTCGCGGCCATCCGCTACCTCGACGCGTTCGTCAAACAGGACGGCCGGTGGCTCTTCGCCGAACGCCGGCTGCTGGTCGACTGGACCGAGAGCCGCCTCTGCCGGCCCTGAGCAGCACCGGGCCGCCCGGCCGCTCCCGCTCCACCGGCCCGTCAGGGCCGACGCGGGTCCAGCACGGCGAACACCCTTTCGTGCTCACTCCGGGAGCCTGGCCACCGTCACATCGGGCCTGCCGTCGCCGTCACGCGGTGCGCCGGCCGGCCGTGGACGCCCGGACCTTCAGGGCCCAGTCGTGCCGACGCACCGCCCCGGGCTCGACCGCGCCCGCCAGCAGGTCGCTGAGCAGGGCCGCGCACGCCCGTCCGTACTCCGAGGGGCGCAGGTCGACCGCGGTGACCTGGGGGCCCGAGCCGCGCGCCGCCGCTCCGTCGACGCAGGCCGCCACCAGCAGGTCGGTGCCGACCCGCCGGCCGGCCCGGGCCGCGGCCGCCAGCACGCCCGGAACCGCGCCGTCGGGGGCGCACACCACCGCGTCCGCGTCGACGGGACCGCCGAGCAGCTCGGCGGTGGCCGCCTCGGCCTCGACCGGGGTCGCCGCGAACGGCACCGTCCGCACCGCCACCTCGACGCCCTCGCGCCGGCTCCAGGCACCGGCCGCCGCCCGGAGCGCGGCGGCCCAGTCGGAGCCGGGGTCGGGGGCGAGCAGGGCCGGGCGCCGGGCGCCGCGCTCCGCGAGGTGGTCCAGCAGGGCGATCAGCGAGGCGGCGTTGTCGCACACCACGGCACCGCTCGGCGCGACGCCCCCGCCCAGGTACCGCTCCCCGGTGACCACCGGGACCCCCGCGTCCAGCAGGTCGGGGACCTCCGGGTCGTCGACCTCGGGATCGATCACCAGCAGGCCGTCCACCCGCGCGGCCAGCCCGCCGCCGGCCACCGAGCCGGGGGCGAGCAGGACGAGGTCCAGCCCGTCCTCGCGCGCCCGCTCGACCGCCCCGAACGCCAGGTTCATGTAGTAGTCCAGGCGGGTCGCGGTGCGCGGCAGGTGGAGTCCGATCGCGCCGGTGCTGGCCCGGCGCAGGCTGCGCGCCGCGCTGTTCGGCCGGTAGCCGAGCTGCCGGGCCACGTCCTGGATGTGCGCCCGGGTGGCCTCGGAGACCCGGCCGGAGCCGCCGAGCGCGTTGGAGGCGGTGCTCTTGGACACCCCGGCCGCCCGGGCCACGTCGATCAGGGTCACGGAGCGGCTGGTCACAGCCCGGAAGTCTAGACGCAGCGCGACCCGATCTCCCCCTGCGGTCGACACTTCCTTGCTGGATCGTTCCAGCACACTTAGGATGCCGCCTGCTGGAACGATCCAGCACGGCCGCCGGCACCGACCGGCCCGTACGGCTGGCAGCGTGACCGCCGGGACCGGGCCGTCCGGCCCGACGGCGGCGCCCCTGCCGCCCCGACCACCTGGGAGACACCCGTATGACGCGCGGATTCGATGTCGTGGAGACCGGTCTCGCCGACCTGCGCGCGGCGCTGGAGGACGGCCGGACCACCGCGGTCGGGCTGCTCGACGCCTACCTCGCCCGGATCGCCGCCTACGACGCGCCCGGCACCGCCACCGCGCTCAACGCGCTGGTCGTGCTCAACCCGGACGCCCGCGCCGACGCCGAGGCCTCCGACGCCCGCCGGGCGCGCGGCGAGACCCTCGGCCCGCTCGACGGCATCCCGTACACCGCCAAGGACAGCTACCTCGCCAAGGGGCTCACCGCGGCCGCCGGTTCACCGGCCTTCGAGCACCTGGTCGCCCAGCGCGACGCCTTCGCCATCGAGCGGCTGCGCGCGGGCGGGGCCGTCCTGATCGGCCTCACCAACATGCCGCCGATGGCCAACGGCGGCATGCAGCGCGGCGTCTACGGCCGCGCGGAGAGCCCCTACAGCGCCGACTGGCTCACCAGCGCCTACGGCTCCGGCTCGTCCAACGGCTCCGGCACGGCCACGGCGGCGTCCTTCGGCGCCTTCGGCCTCGGCGAGGAGACCTGGTCCTCGGGCCGGGCGCCCGCCTCCAACAACGCGCTGTGCGCCTACACGCCCAGCCGCGGCGTGATCTCGGTGCGCGGCAACTGGCCGCTGGTCCCGACCATGGACGTCGTGGTGCCGCACACCCGCACCATGGCCGACCTGCTCGAACTGCTCGACGTCATCGTGGCCGACGACCCGGAGACCCGCGGCGACCTGTGGCGCGCGCAGCCCTGGGTGGCCCTGCCCGCCTCCTCCGAGGTGCGCCCGGCCTCCTACCCGGCGCTCGCCCCGGCCGACCCCGCGGCAGCCCGGGCCGCGCTGGCCGGCCGGCGCGTCGGCGTCCCCCGGATGTACATCAACGCCGACCCCGACGCGGGCAGCAACCCGGACGGCGGCATCGGCGGCCAGACCGGGCAGCGGGTCGACACCCGCCCGTCGGTGCTCGCCCTGTGGGAGGCCGCGCGCCGCGACCTGGAGGCGGCCGGTGCCGAGGTCGTCGAAGTCGACTTCCCGGTCGTGTCGAACTACGAGTCCGACCGCCCCGGCGCGCCCTCCCTGCTCACCCGGGGCCTGGTCGGCCGCGACTTCCTCACCGTCGAGATCGAGGACCTCTCCGCCTGGGCCTGGGACGACTTCCTGCGCGCCAACGGCGACCCCCGGCTGAGCACCCTGACCGAGGTCGACGGCGACCGGATCTGGCCCAAGCACGAGGGCGAACTCCCCGACCGCTACCCCGGGTTCGACGACTCGATCGTCGACTACCCGCGCTTCGTGCGCGAGCGGCCCCACGCGTCCTTCACCGACATGCCGCACCTGGCGGAGGGCCTGCGCGGGCTGGAGGAGACCCGCCGGGTCGACCTGGAGCTCTGGATGGACGAACTCGGCCTGGACGCCGTGGTGTTCCCGACCGTCGCCGACGTCGGCCCGGCGGACATGGACGTGAACGAGGCCTCCGCCGACCTCGGCTGGCGCAACGGCGTCTGGGTCGCCAACGGCAACCTGGTGCCCCGCCACCTCGGCATCCCGACCGTGACCGTGCCCATGGGCACGATGGCCGACATCGGCATGCCGGTCGGCCTGACCTTCGCCGGCCGCGCCTACGACGACAACGCCCTGCTCACCCTCGCCGCGGCCTTCGAGGCGACCGGGAACCGGCGGACCGAGCCGACCCGCACGCCGCGCCTCCCGGCGGAGTGACCAGGACGGGGTGATCACCGCGGAGTGACCACGACGGCGGCGTGCGGCACCGGGCAGGACGGTGCCGCACGCCGCCGTCACCGGGCGCTGCGGGGCGGGCGGATCAGGCGCTCTGCTCCTGCTCGGCCTCCACCTGGGCGTTCCACTCGCGCTTGGCCGCCCGCCAGGCCTCGTCGTCCTGGCCGAACCGCCAGTAGCCCGAGATCGACAGCCGCTCGCGCGGGATGCCGCGCTCCACCCGCAGCAGCCGGCGCAGTTCCTTCACGAAGCCCGCCTCGCCGTGCACGAACGCGGACGCCGTGCCGGCCGGGAACTCCAGGGCGCCGACCGCCTCGATCAGCGCCTCGCCGACCGGGCGCGCGCCGCGGTGCAGCCAGGTGACCTCGACCCCGGCGGGCGAGGCGATCTTCTGCTCCTCCGCGGCGTCCGAGACCTCGACGAAGGCGTGCACCACGGCATCGGCCGGCATCCGCTCCAGCGCCGCGGCGATCGCGGGCAGTGCGCTCTCGTCCCCCGCCAGCAGGTGCCAGTCGGCGTCCGACTCGGGCGCGTAGCCACCGCCGGGGCCCAGGAAGCGCACCGTCTCACCGGGCTGTGCGCGGGCCGCCCACGGCCCGGCCAGCCCCTCGTCGCCGTGCACCACGAAGTCGACGACCAGTTCGCGCAACTCCGGGTCCCAGGCCCGCACGGTGTACGTCCGGGTCACCGGCCACTGCTCGGGCGCGAACTCCTCACGGATCCGGGCGATGTCGAAGGGCTCCGGGTAGCTCACGCCCGCAGGCGCGAAGAGCACCTTGATGTAGTGGTCGGTGAACTCGGCCGCGTCGAAGTCGTCCAGCCCGGCACCGCCGAGCACCAGGCGCACCATGTGCGGCGTGATCCGCTCGGTGCGCAGTACCTGTGCTTCGCGGGCCCGCGGTGTCCGGCGGGTCGGTCGGTCTGCCATGGCATCCCCCTGGGCGGCCTGATCGTGCATCATGGTTAGGTTTGCCTAACCTAGCACCTCCCGGGACGGCGTGGCACGCCTGCCACCTCCCGCACCGGCTCAGCGGCCGGCCGCGTAGCCCTGCATGCCGCGCGGGTTGGCGCCCGCCGACAGCACCCCGGTCTCCGGGTCGCGGGCGACGGCGCACAGCCGCCCCTCCGACCACGGTGCCCCGACGGTGACCTCGTGTCCGCGTCGGCGCAGCCGCTCGACGGTGCCCGGGTCGAACCGGGCTTCCAGACAGAGGCTGCCGGGCCGGCTGCGGCGGGGGTGGAAGGAGCTGGGGAAGCCCTCGGTGTGCCAGTTCGGCGCGTCGACGGCGCCCTGGAGGTCGAGCCCGCCGCGCACCGGCGGGCGCAGCGCCACGGCGAGGAAGAAGTGCAGGCTCCACTGGTCCTGCTGGTCGCCGCCCGGGGTGCCGAAGGCCAGCACCGGCCGGTCGCCGCGCAGCGCGAGCGAGGGCGACAGGGTGGTGCGGGGGCGGCGCCCGGGGGTGAGGGTGCCCGGCAGTCCGGGGGTCAGCGAGGTCATCTGGAGCCGGGTGCCGAGCGGGAAGCCGAGGCCGGGGACGACCGGGTTGGACTGGAGCCAGCCGCCGCTGGGGGTGGCGGAGACCAGGTTGCCCCAGCGGTCGACCACGTCCAGGTGGCAGGTGTCGCCCCGGGTGGCGCCGTCGCTCCCGACGGTCGGCTCACCGGCCCCGGGCGCGTCCGCCACGTCCTCCCCGGGCAGCACGTACTCCGCGAGGCGGGGTTCCCGCCCCTCTGGGCTGCCGGGCCTGAGGTCGTACGACGCCTGGTCCCCGATCAGGCCGCGCCGGGCGTCGTTGTACGAGGGCGACAGCAGCGCCCCGAGCGGCACCTCGGCCGCGTCGCCGTACCAGGCCTCGCGGTCGGCCATCGCGAGCTTGGTGCCCTCGACCAGGACGTGGACGTACTCGTCCTCGTCGAGCGACCCCAAGTCCTCCGGCAGCAGGGCGAGTTGCTGGAGGAACGCCGGGCCCTGGCTCCACGGCCCGGGCTTGGCGACCGTCCAGCCGTTCCAGCTGTACGTCACCGGCTCCTCGTAGTGCGCGCTGAACGACGCCAGGTCGTCCCCGGTCAGGGTGCCCGCGTGGCGCTCGCCGGAGGTGTCCAGCGCGGGCCGGGCGGCGAAGCCGGCGAGGGCCTCGGCGACGAAGCCCTCCCGCCAGATCCGCCGGGCGGCGTCGATCTGCGTCTCGCGGCCGGTTCCGGCCGCCTCGGCCTCCCGGAGCAGCCGCCGCCAGGTCGCGGCGAGGGCCGGGTTGGTGAGCAGCGCGCCGGGCCGCGGCGGCCGCCCGTCCGGCAGGTAGACCTCCGCCGAGCTGGTCCACTCCTTCTCGAACAGCTCCTGGACGGTCTCGACGGTGCGTCCGACCCCCTCCACCGCCGGGTGCCCGTGCGCGGCGTAGCCGATCGCGAAGCGCAGCACGTCGGCGAGCCGCCTGGTGCCGTGGTCGCGCAGCAGCAGGAGCCAGGCGTCGACGGCTCCGGGCACGGCGGCCGCCAGCGGGCCCGTCCCGGGAACCAGCGAGAGGCCGAGCGCCCGGTAGTGCCCGACGCTCGCCCCGGCCGGGGCCGGGCCCTGTCCGCAGAGCACCCGCACCGGCCCGTCCGCCGGTGCCAGGATGATCGGCACCTCCCCGGCGGGCCCGTTCAGGTGCGGCTCGACCACCTGGAGGGTGAACCCGGCGGCCACCGCCGCGTCGAAGGCGTTCCCGCCGTCCTCCAGCACCGCCATCCCGGCCGCCGACGCCAGCCAGTGCGTGGACGACACCATCCCGAAGGTCCCCTGCAGCGTCGGCCGGGTCGTGAACATCGCTTCCCCCTCCGTGCCCGTGCAATTCCGTGCCCGTGCGATCGGAAGGAATCCTGGCCGTTCACGGGCGGTTTGTCACCACCACCGCGGCGGCGGGCGGCACGGCCGTCACCCGGTGAACGCCTGGGTCCCGAGCACGGTGAGCAGGGCGAGCCGCTCGGCGGCCTCGGTGCCGGGCTCGGCGGTGTAGACCATGATGCGCAGGTCGCGGCCCGCCACGGTCAGCACGTCGCAGTCCAGCGTCAGCGGGCCGACCTGCGGATGGTCGATGGTCTTGTGCGCGGCCTCGTGCCGCCCGACCGTCCCGGAGTCCCACAGCTCGGCGAACCGCTCGCTGCCCGCGTGCAGTTCCCCGACCAGTTGCCGCAGGCGCCGGTCGGCCGGGTAGCGGTCGGCGGCCGCGCGCAGGTCGGCGACCAGGGCGGCCTCGAAGGCGCGCCGGGACTCCGGCGTGTGCCGGGCCCGGCTGCCGGGGCCGAGGAAGTGCCGCCACACGCCGTTGCGTTCGCTGCCGCGCCAGCCGGACGGATCGCCCATCAGCGCCGCGTACGGCGGGTTGGCGGTCAGCAGGGTCCAGGTGGCGTCGTAGACCGCCACCGGTGTCCCGGCCAGCCGGTCCAGCAGCCGCTGGACGCTCGGGCCGACGTGGGTGGGCACCGTCTCCGGGCCCGGCGGCGCCAGCCCGGCCAGCCGGAACAGGCGGTCGCGCTCGTCGTCCGACAGCCGCAGCGCCCGGGCCAGGGCACCGACCACCTGGGCCGAGGGGTTGGCGGCGCGCCCCTGTTCGAGCCGGGTGACGTAGTCGGCGGAGATGCCCGCCAGCAGCGCCAGCTCCTCCCGGCGCAGCCCTGCGGCCCGCCGGTGCCCACCGCTCGGCAGCCCGGCGGCCTCCGGTGCGCACCGGTCCCGCCAGCGCCGCACCGCCCGTCCGAACTCCGCGTCCGCCATTGCTGCCATGCCCGCCAGTCTGCCCTCCGCACGGACCGGTCCGCCTGGTACCGCTGGTCCCAGTCAGAGCTGATCCCAGGACTGACGGACGGCTGGCTGCCCGCGCCGCACCGGCGAATGCTGGAGCCATGACGACAACACTGATCACCGGGGCCAACAAGGGCCTGGGCTACGAGACCGCCCGCCGGCTCCTCGCCGCCGGCCACACCGTCTACCTCGGATGCCGGGACGCCGAACGCGGCCGCCGGGCCGCCGAGGAACTCGGCGCCCGGTTGGTGCTGCTCGACGTCACCGACGACGCGTCGGTGGCCGCGGCAGCGCGGGCGGTCGAGGCCGACGGCGGGCTGGACGTCCTGGTCAACAACGCCGGCATCGAGGCCCGGACCGGGGACAACGCCGTGGTCGGCGCCGCGGACGTCACCGGCGAGCTGATGCGGCGGGTCTTCGACACCAACGTCTTCGGCCCGGTGCGCGTCCTGCACGCCTTCCTCCCGCTGCTGCTGCGCTCCGCGTCGCCCGTCGTGGTGAACATCAGCAGCGGCCTGGCCTCGCTGACCCGGGTCAGTGAGCCCGGCACGCCGACCCACGCCTACCCGGGGGTCGCCTACCCGGCGTCGAAGGCGGCGGTCAACATGGTCACCGTGCAGTACGCCAAGGCCTTCCCGGCCCTGCGGATCAACGCGGTGGAGCCCGGCTACACGGCGACCGACCTGAACGGGAACACCGGCGTGCAGTCCGTGGCGGAGGGCGCGGAGATCATCGTCCGGATGGCCCAGCTGGGCCCGGACGGCCCCACCGGCGGCTACTTCGACATCCACGGCCGCCTCCCCTGGTGAGTCCGGGCCCGGGCCCGGCTACACCGCGTCGGCGGGCAGCCGGTCCTGGCCGACCAGGCGGTGGCCGCGTTCCGCCGACTCCCGGACGGCGGCGAAGCCGTAGCCGCGCATCTCCTCCTCGTAGTCCCGCAGCGCGGCGGTGAGCGGGCGGCCCCCGGCGGCCTCGGTCAGCCGGGCGGTGAGCACCCGGGCGTCGCGCAGGGCGGTGTTGGCGCCGACGCCGAGGGTCGGGCTCATGGTGTGGACGGCGTCGCCGAGCAGGGTGACCGGGCCGGTCGGCCAGGCCGGGACGGGGACGCTGCTGCGGACCGTGACCGGGAAGACCGAGGCCGGGTCCTGGCGGGCGACCAGCTCGGCGAGCGCCGGGTGCCAGCCGTCCAGCAGGGAGAGCGTCAGCGCCTGCCGCCCGGCCCCGTCGAGTCCGAACAACTGCTCGTCGGTGCAGGGCAGTTGTTCCCGTCGGGCGCCGAACACGCAGGCCAGGTAGTCGGTGTCCGGGCTGAGCGCGATCCCCGGGGCCAGCCGGGCGGCCGCCTCCTGCTGGGGTTCGCGGTAGCGGACCGGGGCGAGGCCGAGGAAGCGGCGCTGCGGGCCGAGGACGGTGGTCCACAGGCCCAGCAGCTCGGCCGGGAGCAGTTGTTCGGCGTCGGCCAGCGGCACCTTGCCGTACAGCAGCCGCAGTCCGGCGTCGACCACCCGGGCCCCGGGCAGGTGCTGCCTGCGGGTCGCGGAGCTGACCCCGTCGGCGCCGACCAGGACGTCCGCCTCGGCGCTGCTACCGTCCGCGAAGTACGCGGTGACCATACGGCCGCTCTCGTAGCGGGTCAGGGCGCTGCCGTAGTGCACGGCCCCGTCCAGCCCGGCGAGCAGGATCTGCCGCAGCGTCCGGCGGTTGACCGCGAGGTGCCCGCCGCCGGGCAGGTCGGCGGCGGGCGGCTGCTCCTGGGCGTGCAGCAGGCCGAGTCGGTGGTCGTAGGCGGCCGTCCGACGGCCGGGGGTGCCGGCGGTGGCGGCGAACAGCGCGAACGCCGGGGGCGTCAGCACCGCCTTGAGCGCGGCGATGCCGTCGGAGTCGATGCGGATGCGGTAGCCCTGGTCGCGGAACTCGGGGCCCGGGTCCTTCTCGTGGACGGAGAACCCGATCCCCGCCCGCCGGAGCCCTTGCGCGAGGGCCAGGCCGCCCAGGCCGCCCCCGGCGATGATGACATGAAGATCCGACACAGCCGTGTCCCTTCTCGATCGTGAAAACGAGGAAGGGACGCACCGGTTGTGCCGCGACGGGCACGTGTACGAGCGGCGGACCGCCGTCCGGACTACCTACCGGACCGTGGCTTTCGTACGTCCACCGGGACGGTAGCACAACCCCCGTGCCGCGGAGGCCCGTTGCCTCAGCCACCACCTTCGGGGCCGGAGTCTTACCGAAGCGTGACACGCGCCCCGGAGCGGCCGCCCGGGCCGGGGCCGGGCGGTAACGTCGCCGGTCATGAGGATGCTGGTCACCGGCGGTGCCGGGTTCATCGGGTCGGAAGTCGTACGGACGCTGGTGGCGGCGGGCCACCAGGTGCGGGTGCTGGACGCGCTGCTGCCCGCCGTCCACCCGTCCGGGGCGATGCCCGCCCTGCCGGACGGGGTGGAGGCCCGGCACGGGGACGTCCGGGACGCGGCCGCCGTCGAGCGGGCGCTCGACGGGGTGGACGCGGTCTGCCACCAGGCGGCGATGGTCGGCCTCGGGCTGGACCTCGACGACGCACCGGACTACGCGGGTTGCAACGACTTCGGCACCGCCGTGCTGCTCGCCGCGATGGCGCGCGCAGGCGTGCGGGACCTGGTACTCGCCGGGTCGATGGTGGTGTACGGCGAGGGCCGGTACCGGTGCCCGCTGCACGGGGACGTCTCCCCCGGCCCGCGGCGCCCGGAGGACCTGACGGCCGGGCGGTTCGAACCGCCGTGCCCCCGGTGCGGGGCGGAGCTGGCGCCCGGGCTGGTGACGGAGGACGCCCCGGCCGACCCGCGCAACGTGTACGCGGCCACCAAGCTGGCGCAGGAGCACCTGGCCGCCGCCTGGGCCCGCGCCTGCGGGGGCCGGGTCCTGGCGCTGCGCTACCACAACGTCTACGGGCCGGGCATGCCGCGCGACACCCCGTACGCCGGGGTCGCCTCGCTGTTCCGCTCGGCGCTGGCCCGGGGCGTGGCGCCGCGGGTGTTCGAGGACGGCGGCCAGCGCCGGGACTTCGTCCACGTCCGGGACGTGGCCGAGGCCAACCTCGCCGCCCTCGGCGTGCTCGGCGGCCGGCTCCCCGGCAGCGTCCGGGCGTACAACGTGGGCAGCGGCGAGGTGCGCACGATCGGCGAGCTGGCCGCGGCGCTGGCCGCCGCCCACGGCGGGCCGGCGCCGGTGGTGACCGGCGAGTACCGGCTCGGCGACGTCCGGCACATCACCGCGGACTCCACCCGGCTGCGCCGGGAGCTCGGCTGGCGGCCCCGGGTGGCCTTCGCCGACGGGATGGCGGAGTTCGCGACGGCGTCGGCCCAGCCGGTCTGACCTCCGGGGGTACGGCGGCCGCCCGGGCCGGGGCGGCCGTCAGGCCCGGGCGGCGGGCAGCACGATCTCGAAGCAGCAGCCGCCGACCACGTTGTGCACCCGGGCCTGTCCGGCGTGGGCCTCGACGATGCCGCGCACGATGGCGAGCCCCAGGCCGGCGCCGCCCTCGCCCCGCTCCCGCGCGCCGCCCGGCTCGGCCGGGCGCGGGGTGCGGGCGCTGCTGCCGCGCCACCCCGTCTCGAACACCCGGGGCAGGTCCTGCTCCGGGATGCCGCCGCAGCCGTCCGCGACCGAGAGCACCACCGCGTCCGCCTCCCGGCGGGCCGAGACGGCCACCACGCCGTCCTCCGGGGTCGAGCGGATCGCGTTGACCAGCAGGTTGCCCGAGCACCCGGGTGATCTCCCCGGCGTCCACCTCGACCGGCTCGGCGGCGACCTGCCGCCCCTCCAGCCGGACGCCGCGCTGGCGGGCCAGCGGATGGGCCCCGGCGAGCGCGTCGTCGACCAGGTCGAAGACGGACACCCGGGACAGCGAGAGGGACAGCGCGCCCGCCTGGATCCGGGACAGCTCGAACAGGTCGTCCACCATCCCGGTGAGCCGCTCGACCTCGGTCCGCATCCGCTGGAGGTACTGCTGCGGGTGTTCGGCCACGCCGTCCTCCAGCGCCTCCGCCATCGCGCGCAGGCCCGCCAGCGGGGTGCGCAGATCGTGCGAGATCCAGGCGATCAGCTCCCGGCGGGAGGTGTCCAGCGCCTGGGCGCGGGCCCGGGACTCGGCCAACCGGGCGCTGGTGGCGGCGAGTTCGGCACTGAGCTGGGCCAGCTCCAGGCCGAGCGGGTGCTCCGGGGCGGAGAAGCCGGTGTCGCTGCCGACCGTCCGGGCGGCCTCGGTCAGCGCCCGGCTGCCGGACACCACCTGACGGCCCAGCAGGGCGGCGGTCAGCAGCGACACCACCGAGGCCATCCCCAGCACCGTGATCACCACCCCGAGGTCGTGCCGGGACAGGAACATCGCCTGGGCGACGGCGAAGGTCCCGGAGGTGACCGCCAGCACGGTGACGGCGGCGACGCAGAACAGCGAGAGCGCGAGCGAGCGCCGCCGGACCAGCCGGACGGCCGCCCAGCCGAGCAGGCCGGCCCCGCCGGCGCCGAGCGCGGCGAACAGCGCGATCAGCAACAGGTCCTTCACGCCGCCCCGCCCTCCTCGGCCGCGGTCTCCGGCGTCGGGTCGAGCCGGTAGCCGACGCCCCAGACGGTGGTGATCAGCGCCGGTACGGCCGGGTCGTGCTCGATCTTCTCGCGCAGCCGCCGGACGTGGACCGTGACGGTGGACAGGTCGCCGAAGTCCCAGCCCCAGACGCGTTCCATCAGCTCCTGCCGGGAGAACACCGTGCGCGGATTCCGCAGCAGGAACGCCAGCAGGTCGAACTCCCTTATCGTCAGCAGCAGTTGCCGCCCCGAGCGGTGGACGGTCCGGGCCCTGGGGTCGAGCGTGATGTCGCCGCGGACCAGCGGCCCGCCGGAGGCCCGGACGGCCCCGGTGGCCCGGGAGCGGCGCAGCACCGACTGCACCCGCAGGACCAGCTCCCGGGGGCTGAACGGCTTGGTGACGTAGTCGTCCGCGCCCAGTTCCAGACCGAGGATGCGGTCGCTCTCGTCGCCCTTGGCGGTGAGCATCACCACCGGCAGGTCGGCGCCGTCGTCGTCGGCGCGCAGCCGGCGCAGCACCTCCAGGCCGTCGATCCCGGGCAGCATCAGGTCCAGGACCAGCAGGTCCGGGCGCCGGGCGCGGGCCAGGGCGAGGCCCTGCGGGCCGTCGGTGGCCAGCTCGACGTGGTGGCCGGCCCGGGTGAGGTAGCCGGCCACCACCTCGGACACGGTGGGGTCGTCGTCGATCACCAGGACGCGGCCGGGCGGGGGCGCTCCGACGGTGCTGCGGCTGTCGTTCACCTCGCCGAGGATACGGGCCGCCGAGCGGGGTGCGGGCGCCCTCCGGGTCCGACGTCCGCGTTCCGTAAGATCCCCCGGACGGCCCCCCGCCGGAGCGGCGTAGCACTTCCGTAAGGGCGCGGTTCGGCCGCGCCGGGACCACCCGCGGTTAGCGTGACCGGCGTGACTCCTCCCCTCCCTCCCCTTCCGGTCGCCGACGTGGTGCTGCCCTGCCTGGACGAGGCCAAGGCCCTGCCCTGGGTGCTCGGCCGGATCCCGCCCGGCTGGCGGGCGATCGTCGTGGACAACGGCTCCCGGGACGGCTCGGCCGAGCTGGCCCGCTCCCTCGGCGCGACCGTGGTCGAGGAGCCCCGGCGCGGCTTCGGGGCCGCCTGCCACGCCGGGCTGAGCGCCGCCACCGCGGACCTGGTCTGCTTCCTGGACTGCGACGGCTCGCTCGACCCCGCCCAACTCCCCCGGGTCACCGGCCCGGTGCTGGCCGGCACGGCGGACCTGGTGCTCGGCCGCCGCCGCCCGGCCACCCCCGGCGCCTGGCCGCCGCACGCCCGGCTGGCCAACGCCGTCCTCGCCCGCCGGCTGCGGGCCCGCACCGGCGCCCCGCTGCACGACCTCGGCCCGATGCGGGCGGCCCGCCGGGAGCGGCTGCTGGCACTGGGCCTGGGCGACCGGCGCTCCGGCTACCCGCTGGAGATGGTGCTCGCCGCCTCCGCCGCCGGGCTGCGGATCGCCGAGACGCCGGTCGACTACCTGCCGCGCGCGGGGCGCTCCAAGGTCACCGGCACCCTGCGCGGCACCCGCCAGGCGGTCCGCGACATGCGGGCGGTGCTGGCCGCGCCGCCGCCCACCCTGCTGGTGATCGCCAAGGCGCCCGTCCCGGGCCGGGTGAAGACCCGGCTCACCCCGCCGTTCACCCCCGCCCAGGCGGCCGACCTCGCCGGGGCCGCGCTCACCGACACCCTGCACACCCTCGCCACCGTGCCGGCCGGCCGCCGCCTGCTGGTGCTGGACGGCGAGCCGGGCCCCTGGCTGCCGCCGGGCTGGGAGGTCGTCCGGCAGTGCGGCGGCGGCCTGGACCGCCGGCTGGCCGACGCCTTCGCCCACGCCGCCCGGCGGGCCCCCGACGCGCCCGCGCTGCTGGTCGGCATGGACACCCCGCAGCTGGCCGCCGCCACCCTGTCCGAGCCGCTGTCCGCCGCCCGGCGGCCGGGCACCGACGCCTGGTACGGCCCGGCGGCCGACGGCGGGTTCTGGGCCCTGGGCCTGGCCCGGCCGACCCCGCAGCTGGCGGCCCGGCTGCTGCACGACGTGCCGATGTCCACCCCGGGCACCGGAGCGGCGCTGCTGGACCGGCTGGCGCGGGCCCGGCTGACCGTGCACCGGCTGCCCGAGCTGACGGACGTGGACACCGCGGACGACGCCCGGCGGGTCGCCGCCGAGGCGCCCGGCGGCCGGTTCGCGGCCCGGCTCCGCGACCTCACCACCGCGCCGGAGGTGGCGAGTTGACGGTCGCCGCACCCTGGGTGGACGACCCCTTCGCCGAGGCCGTCCGGACCGGCCGCGGCCCGCTGTGGCTGCGCCGTGAGGACGGTCGGCGGCTGCACCTGGACATCGAACGCTGGTGCGCGCCGGCCGACGGCGCCGACCACAGCCTGCTGCTGCGCTGCGCGGGCCTGGCCGCCCCCGTGCTCGACCTCGGCTGCGGCCCCGGCCGGCTGGTGGCCGCGCTGCTCGCCCTCGGCGTGCCCGCCCTCGGGGTGGACGTGACCGGGGCGGCGGTGGACCGCACCGTCGGCCTCGGCGGCCCGGCGCTCTGCCGTTCGGTCTTCGACCGGCTGCCCGCCGAGGGCCGCTGGGGCGCCGCCCTGCTCGCCGACGGCAACCTCGGGATCGGCGGCGACCCGGACGCCCTGCTCCGCCGGGCCCGCCAACTCATCGCCCCGGACGGGCTGTTGCTGGTCGAGGTGGAGGCGGAGGAGGTCGACGAGCGGACCGTCGTGCGGGTGGAGGGAGCGGACGGCCGGCTCGGCCCGGCCTTCCCGTGGGCCCGCCTCGGCCTGCGCGCCGCCCTGCGCCGGGCCCGCGCCGCGGGCCTGGTCGAGGCGGAGCGCTGGACCTCGTACGGGCGCCGCTTCCTCGCGCTGCGCCGGGTGTGAGGCCGGGCGGGCCGCTCACGGCCCGCCGGCCCCCTCACGTACGGCCCGCCGGCCCCCTCACGTACGGCCCGCCGGGCCGCTCACGGCTCGTCGGCGGCCACCGCCCGCGGCTGCCGGTCCGCCGCCGGCCGGGGCTCCTCGTCCGTCGCCGGTCGCACCGCCTCCTCGGGGGCCAGCCACTGCGGGTGCTCCCGCTCGGCCCAAGCGCGCTCGACCAGGCCGGTGCGCATCCCGAGCCGCGACTCCCCGTCCCGCCAGGCCATCCGGACGTGCCCGGCGAGCACGACGGCGATGGCCGCGGCCAGCCAGTCGTGCACGAAGGTCGCGCCGGTGCGCCAGTCCGGCGGGGCCAGCCGGGTCAGCCACATCAGCAGCCCGGTGCCGACGATCACCAAAATCGCGCCGAGCGTCCACTGGGCGTACAGCTTCTGGCCCGCGTTGAACTTCCCGGCCGGGCGGTACGCGGCCCGGGCCCGCACGGCCCGCAGCCACTGCCCGTCCACCGGGGTGAAGCGGCTCAGTCGGGAGACGTCCCTGCGCACCGCCCGGGAGGCCAGCCCGAGCAGCAGCGGCACCGGCAGCGCCAGGCCGCACCACACGTGGACGGTGACCACCAGCGGCCGGTTGCCGACCAGTTGGGCGAGCGGCGCGAGGTAGAGGCAGGCCGCCGTGGCCAGGCAGACGCCCATCAGCACGGCGGTGGAGCGGTGCACCCAGCGCGCGGCCCGGGTGAAGCGCAGGACCGGCTCAACTCGTCGGTGCATCGGCCCGCCCGTTCGAACGGCCGACCCAGGCGTCGACGTCGTACCCGTTGACCTCCCAGTACCCCGGCTGGACGGCGTCGGTGACGGTGATCCCGGAGAGCCACTTCGCCGACTTGTAGAAGTACATCGGCGCGACGTACAGCCGCACCGGCCCGCCGTGCTGGTGGCTGATCGGCTTGTCCTGCATGCTCAGGGCCACCAGGACGTCGTCGCGCCGCGCCTGCTCCAGGGTCAGGCTCTCGCTGTACGCGCCGTCGAAGCAGTCGAAGCGCACCGCCCTGGCGCCCGGCCGCACCCCGGCGGTGTCGAGGAGGTGCGCCAGCGGCACGCCCTCGAACGGGGTGTCCGGCACCCGCCAGCCGGTGACGCACTGGACGTCCTTGACCAGTCGGCGCTGCGGCATGGCCCGGAGGTCGGCCAGCCGGTGGGTGGCCGGGCGGTCCACCAGGCCGCCGACGGTCAGCCCGTAGGTCGTCGCGTCCCGCTCGGGGACGGAGGTCACCACCGAGTAGTACCGGAAGCCGTTGTTGCCGGGCAGCAGGCCGCTGAGGCCGCTCGGGTCCCGCTCGGCCAGGCTCGACTCGGCCCGTTGCAGGGCCGGGCCGGCGGCGACGCCCACCGCGCCCAGCCCGAGCAGCCCCAGCACGACCCGTCGGCCCACCGGAGTCCCCTTGGGGTGTTCCACTTCTTTCGTCACGCGCCGATTCGAGCAGGTCGGACCGGGCCGCGGCCAGTCCCGGGGGCGTACCGTCAGGCTTTCGTCATCTCTCGTGGCCCGGCGGCGCGCACCGGTTCCGCGCCGAGCAGCCCGCGCAGCCCCGCCACCACCAGGACACCGGCGAGGGCTGCCCCGTACGCGGCCCGCTGGACGTCCTCGCCGCCCGCCAGGTACAGCACCTGCCCGGCCGCCGGCACGGCCAGCCACTCCCAGCGCCCGTCCAGCGCGACCAGCGCCACCACCAGCAGCCCGTACCAGGGGTAGCTGGGCGCCACCACCAGCAGGGCCGTGCCGGTCACCAGCAGCGCGCCCTGCCACGGCCGGGCCGGGTCGCCGCGGCGCAGCACCCACAGCACCACCGCCGCCAGCACCACGGCCGCCGCCCACGGGGCCCACCGGTCGGGCAGCAGCACCCGCAGCAGGCCGAAGCGTTCGAGGTGGCCCTGTTCGTAGCCCTCCTCCCGCAGGTAGCCGGGCAGATAGCCCAGGACGCCCGGGCCGGAGGCGACCACGTAGGGGACGTACACCAGCACGAAGGTGCCGAGCGCGGAGCCGAGCAGCAGCAGGTCGTGCCTGGTCGGCCGCCGGGCCAGCAGCCCGGAGACCGCCCCGGGCAGGGCGAGGGCCGGCAGCAGTTTGGTGGCGACCGCCGCGCCGAGCAGCGCTCCGCCGGCGCCGGCCCGGCGGCGGGCCGCGCAGCCCAGCCCGGCCACCATCAGCAGCGCCCCGAGGGTGTCCACATGGGCGTCGTTGACCGCCCAGACCGTCACCCCCGGGCACCAGGCCCAGAGCGCCGCCCGGCGGCGGCGCCCGCCGACGGCGAGCAGCACGCCGGTGGTGGCGACCGCCAGCAGCGCACCGCCGGCCTGCACCCCGCGTACCCCGCCGCCGAACGGGTGCTGGACCAGGAACCACGCCTCCGCGACCGGTGGGTAGATGGTGTGCACGGCGGGCCGGTTGATCCGGACGCAGTCCCCGGCCGCGGTCCGCCGCTCGTCCCAGCCGGCGCAGTCGCCGCCGACCGGGAAGAGGCCGGGATCGCGCAGCCGCAGCAGCGCCGGGTCGTCCGGGGTGTGGGCGTACGGGGAGATCCCGGCCGCCTGGACCCGCCCGTCCCACACGTACCGGTAGGCGTCGTCGCTGGTGCGCGGGGGCGCCAGCAGCCCGGCCCCGGCGACCAGGAAGCTCCCGGCCAGCACCAGCGGCACCACCCGGCGGTCGGGCACCCGGCGGAGCGTGAGCAGCGCGAGCCCGAAGGCCACCGCGTCCAGGAGGTACCAGGCGTTCAGCCGCGACCGGTCGCCGAGCGTCCCGCCGACGGTCACGGTCGACGCGAGGAGGACCGTCAGGACGGCGAGGGCGAGCGCGCAGGGCAGGGTCCGGGCGGGCGCGGCCCGGTCAGGCGCCCGGGACACCGGGCAGCCCGGTCGCCAGACCGTCCAGGGCGTGCGGGCAGGCGCACTCCCGTTCCAGGGGCATCGCCTCCAGTGCCTTGAACAGCACGGTGCGCAGCCGGTCGACGTTGCGGGCGAAGACCTCCAGCACCTCGGTGTGGGTCACGCCGTCCCCGCTCTCCACTCCGGCGTCGTGGTCGGTGACCAGCGCCAGGGAGCTGTAGCAGAGGCCGAGTTCGCGGGCGAGGACGGCCTCCGGGTGGCCGGTCATGCCGACCACCGACCAGCCGTTGGCGGCGAACCAGCGAGACTCGGCCCGGGTGGAGAAGCGCGGGCCCTCGATCACCACCAGCGTGCCGCCGTCCACGGGCTCCCAGGCGGACTCGAGCGCCGCGTCCAGCAGGACCCGCCGCCCGGCCGGGCAGTACGGGTCGGCCATCGACACGTGCACCACCCCGGGCACCGAGCCGTCCGGCAGCGGCTGCCCGTCGTAGAAGGTCTGCACCCGCCCGGAGGTGCGGTCCACGAACTGGTCCGGCACCAGCAGCGTCCCCGGCCCGTACTCCGCCCGCAGGCCGCCCACCGCGCACGGCCCCAGCACCTGCCGCACGCCGAGCGAGTGCAGCGCCCACAGGTTGGCGCGGTAGTCGATCCGGTGCGGCGGCAGCCGGTGGCCGCGCCCGTGCCGGGGCAGGAACGCCACCCGGCGACCGGCCACCTCCCCGACGAACAGCGCGTCGCTGGGCGGACCGTAGGGGGTGTCGACCCGCACCTCCACCACGTCGTCCAGCAACGCGTACAGCCCGGAACCGCCGATCACACCCAGCTCGGCCCGCGGGGCGTCCTGACGCACCGTCATGTGCACCACCTCTCTTCAGGGGAACGCCCGACCACTGTAGGAGCGGGCCGGGACGGATCGTCCAGGTACGGCCTTACGAATCGCGAACGTCGCGGCTGTGGCTGTGGCTGTGGCCCCGGCCGCGCCGGGGCGGGCGGGCCCGGCGGATCCTGAACGCCAGGGCGACGGCCGAGAGCCCGAAGAGCACCCCGGTGACGGCGAGCCACCGCCCGAGGTAGACCCCTTCGGAGAGCCCGGTCGCCCCCGGGTACGGCACGGAGAGGTCGAGGATCAGCGGGAACCAGACGAGCAGCAGCAGGCCGGACAGGACTGCCGGCACCCGCAGGTGGTTGATCCAGGTCCGCGGTGCGCTCCCGGCCGGCGCCCGGCGGCGGCGCAGCACGGACCGGGCCGAGAGGTCGGCGATCGAGTAGAGCGGGAGCAGCACCAGGTCGTGGGCGACGGCCGCGCCGACGAACCAGACCGCCACCGCGAGCGGGCGTTCGACGACCAGCCGCTGGACGGCGTAGCCGGTGAGGGCGAGCGAGGCGAGCAGCGCGAGCAGGTGCAGCGGGCCCGCGCCGTACCAGGCGGCGAAACGCCGTCCCCGGCCCGTCGTCCCGTCCGTCGTCTCCGGTGTGTCCGGCATGTGCCTCACGTCCTGAAGGTCAGTCGGCCGACCCACTTGGTGTTGTTCACACCCGGGTTGGCGGGGACGATGATCCGGGCCGGGTAGCCGTGGTCCAGCCCGAGGTCGACGCCGTTGACGTGCAGGGCCAGCAGCGAGAGCGGGTCCCGGATCTGGTTGCCGCGCAGCACCACGGAGGAGTACGGGCCGGGCGGCTGCACCGAGTCCACCAGGACGTCCGCCGCGTCGGGCACCCCGGCCAGGGCCGCGAGGTCGGCGAGCCGCAGCCCGCTCCAGTGCTGGTCCTCGGTGGACCAGCCCTCCACGCAGGCGATCGGCAGCAGGGCCGGCCACTGCGGCATCGCCAGCAGCTGCTCCCGGGTGAACACCCGCACCGGCCCGGCCCCGTACAGCTCCAGCCGCCAGTCCGGGCCGACCATGGCCGGTGAAACGCCCACGGACGCCGCCGTCTTGTTGACCTGGAAGCCGTTCGGGCCCTTCTCCGGCGCCCGGTTGTGCGGCGCCAGCAGCGCGGTGCCGCGCAGCCGGCCGCCGATGCTCTGGCCCGCGGTGACCACCAGCAGGGCCAGCGACCCCGCGCCCACCAGGGCGAGCGCCCCGCGCCGGGCGATCGTCGGCGCGGCGGGGGCCGTCGCCACCAGGCCGTCGGCGTCCGGGGGTTCGGGCCGGGTGCCGGCCACGCCGGTGCGCAGCTCCCGCCAGAACGGGCGCGAGCGCAGGGCGCGGACGAGCCGGCCGGACTTGAGCCCGACATGGACGGCGAACGCGGCGATGAACACCCACGCCCCGTAGAAGTGCAAGGTGTAGAAGGACCCCGGGAAGACGTAGTGGAGCTGGATGTTGAGGATCCCGGTCACGAACTCGAAGACGGCGCCGCCGACCAGCATCAGCAGCGACAGCCGCTCCAGCCCGTGGGCCGCGCTGCGCACCGGCGGCCACGCGAACAGCTTCGGGATCACCGACCACAGTTTGGCGAGCACCACCGGCACCAGGACGACGCCGAGCGTCACGTGCACGCCCTGGGTGAGCCGGTAGAGCCAGTAGGGCCGGGTCGGCCAGTCGAACAGGTAGAAGCCCAACAGGCCCTTTTCCGGGGTCTGGTCGTTGAGCGGGCCCAGGTCGGGGTTGTAGGCGGCGTAGGACAGCGCGCCGGTGACGAACAGCACCGGGATCCCGACCAGCAGCACCAGCCCGAACACCGAGGTCAGCCACGGGCCGCGGATCGGGCTGCGCCAGAACCCCGGCCGGAACGGCCCGGGTGGGGCGGGCAGCCGCCCGAGTCCGCCCGCCACCGCGGCCGGCAGCGCTGCCGCCGCCCGGCCGAACCGCCGAACGGACCCCCTCAACCCTCGTTCCCTCCCCGGCAGTTCACTCGCGCGCTTCGCCGCCACCGCCGACCACCTCCGCCCGTCCGGAAACCCCTGCCGCACGCCGGGGGCTCTCCGCACCACCGCACCAGGCCAGTTGGCCGCGACTCGCGGGACAGCCAACCACCCGGCCCGGACCCCTCCCCCGGACACCACACCCGACCGGGCCCCGGATCACCCGGACGGCGGTGTCCCACCCGGGGGTGGCGACCCTCCCCCGCCCTCCGGCCCCGGCCGCGTCAGTAGAGGACCGTGCCCATCGGCGAAGGGGCGCCGGTGACGTAGGCCCGGATCGCGGCGAGGTACTCGTCGCGCCGGACGTACCCGTCCTCGTCGGTGTCGAGGAGGTCGAAGGCGGCGCGGGCATTCTCGGGCCGGTTGCCGAGGACCTCGCGCAGGGTGGCGAACTCCTCGCGGGTGACGGCCCCGTCGCCGTCGCCGTCACCGAGGTCGAACAGCGCGGCGAGGGCGTCCTTGCAGATGTCGTCGAACTTCTCGCCGTCGACCCAGCCGTTGTACTGGTCGAAGGTCAGGAAGCCGTCACCGTCGGCGTCCATCGCGGCCCAGGCCTTCTCACCGGTGACGCGGGCGGCGATCACCAGCGGGTCGTCGTCGGCGCGGCCGCTGGCCTGCTGGGCCCAGTCGATGCGCACGAAGTAGTCGTGCCGGGAGACGGTGCCGTCGCCGTCGGTGTCGAGCATCGCGTAGATGCGGGCCCGGTGGGCTTCGAGCTCGGGGTCGGGGGCGGTGGTGTTCGGCTGCTGCTGGTCGAGGGACATGCGGGGCCCTTCAGGGGTCGACGGCCCGGTCATCCGGTGGGATGCGGGCGGGGTGTGCGGGGAGCGGGTGGGCGGGGGCTCAGTGGGTGAGGCGGACGATGTTGGTCGAGTCGACCTTCTTCTCGCCCGCCGGGGTGCCGCAGCCGGTGCCGGTGCTGGTGCCCACCGAGTGCAGGACGTCACCGGCGAAGCGCGCGCTGTCCTTGCTCACGCTGCCGCTGGAGACCAGGGAGGCGGTGCCCTGCACCTTGGTCACGTCCGTGGCATCGGACCGGAGGATGGAGGTGGTGCCGTCGGACCAGTGAACCGTGGTCGTGGAAGTGTCACGGTGCTCGTCCCCGGTGCACTCCTCCCCGGGCGCGGTGATGGTGTGTTCGAAGGTCCCGGTGCCGCTGGGGATCCCGGCGGCGTCGACGCAGGTGAGGGTGCCGGTCATCCGCAGGGTGTCGGGCTGGGTGGCGTTGCCGCCGTTCGGGTCGACGGCGGTGTCGAAGGAGCCGTGCGAGAGCTGGACGCAGGTGGCGTCCACGGTCCCGGAGCCGGCACGGGTGGCGCGGACGGCGTCGGTGGGGGCCGCGCCGGCCACCAGGAACGGGGAGGCGGCCAGCAGGGCGGCCAGCAGAACGGTCTTCATCAGGGTGCCTTTCCTCCGGCGGGCCCGATCCCGACCCGCGGTGTGCGCAGCGAGCGGTCGCCCCGTCGGCGGGTGCGGGCCGGACGGCCCCGCGGTGCGACCGACGGTTCAACGATCTTGGAGTTGCGGAGGACACTGCGGGAGCGCGGTGGATCGCCGACGGTGTACAGCGGCGGAAGAGTGGGTGAAGCCGGGCCCGCACGGCAGCGGGCCGGCTGCGGCAGGCCCGAACATGACAGGCATGGATCGTCTCCTGCGGTGCGTCGTCGCCCTGGTGCTGGCCGTGGTCCCGGCCGGCCTGCTCGCCCCGTCGGCCCGGGCCGGGACCGACGGGAAGTGGGCGCCGCTCGCGCCCGGGGTGGGCTACCGGGAGCTGACGGTCCGTACCCCGCACGGCGAGGCGCGGGTGTACGCCGTCCGCGCCGACCTCCGGCAGCCGGGGGTGCGGGCGGACCTGCTGTTCCCCGGCGCGGTGGCCGCCCGGGCGCCGCTGACCCGGCTGGCCGGGGCGCGCGGCGCGGTCGCCGCGGTGAACGGGGACTTCTTCGACATCTCCGAGGAGCAGCACCCGGGGGTCGAGGCCACCGGGGCGCCCTCCGGCCCGGCCGTGTACCGGGGCCGGGCGCTGAAGGCCGCGGTCCCGGAGGCCCAGCGGTTCGGCGAGCGGCCGCCGCCGGGCGACGACGACCGCGACGTGTTCGGGGTGGGCGTGGACGGGGTGGCCCGGCTCGACCGGCTGGAGCTGGACGGCCGCCTGTGGACCCCGGACGGCGACCACCCGCTCGGCGGTCTCAACCAGTACGCCCTCCCGGTCGGATCGATCGGCGCGTTCACCGCCGACTGGGGCGGGGCCTCCCGGGCCCGGGCCGTCTGCGGGAGCGACACGTCGCGCGCGGACCCCTGCAGCACGGACACCTGGGAGGTGACGGTCCGCCACGACCGGGTGGTGTCGGCCTCCCCGACCCCGGGCGGCGGCCCGATCCCCGAGGACAGCACCGTGCTGCTCGGCCGGGAGGCCGGCGCCCGCGTGCTGGCCGGGCTCCCCCTCGGCACACCCGTCGTCGTGACGCACCGCCTCGCCGCGACCCGGCCGGTGCCGCTCGCCTTCGCCCTGGGCGCCTACCCGGTGCTGCGCGGTGGACGTCCGGTGCCGGGGCTGGACACCACCCGCGCCGAGCCGCGCACTGCGGTCGGCCTGGCGGGCGGCGGGCGGGTCGTGGTCCTGCTCTCCACCGACGGGCGCGAGGGCACCTCCACCGGTCTGACCGTCGCCGAACTCGCCCGGGTGGTCGGCGACCTCGGCTGCCGGGACGGCGTCTTCCTGGACGGCGGGGCCTCCGCCACCCTGGCCGCCCGGGACCCGGCCACCGGGGTCCTCACGGTGCGCAACCGCCTCGACCACGGCCGGGAACGGCCGGTCCCCAACGGCATCGGCCTCTTCGCCGGGACCGACCGGCCGTCCGACTGATTCGGCGGAAAGACGACAGCAGGTGTCGGGTATCCCCGGGAGAGTGGGGTCGCCGGTCCGTGCCGTGGGGTTGCGGGCCGGGACGGACGACCACACGGACAAGGACCCGACATGCGCGAGACACCCGATGACCTCCGGCGGCTGCAGGCCCTGCTCGACGCCTCGCGGGCACGGTCGACGGCACACCTGCGGTCGATCATCAGCGACGACCGGACACTCACCGCCGAGCAGCTCACCGGTGTGCTCACCGGGATGTGCACGCTCGCGCTGTCGACCGTGACGGCGAAGGGCGAGCCGCGGATCAGCGCGGTGGACGGGCACTTCCTGCGCGGGAGGTGGCACTTCGGGACGGCGCGCGGGGCCGCCAAGGCCCGGCACCTGGCGGCGCGGCCCGCCGTCAGCGCGGCGCACCTGCGCGGGGAGGACCTGGGGGTGTTCACCCACGGCACGGTGGAGGTGCTCAACCCCCTGGACGGTGAACCGGCGGCGGACTGGCCGGAGTTGCTGGCGTACTTCCAGGAGTTCTACGGCGCGGACGCCTTCGACTGGGAGCGGGACGTCGTCTACTACCGGCTGCACCCGTCGTGGACGGCCGTGTTCGCACCGGACCTCGACCGGCTGACCGGTACGGCCGAGGGGCCGGCGGGCGGACGGGGCTGACGTGCCGCGAGAATGGCCTCGTCACACGGCGGGAAGCGGACGGAAGGGGACGGCGTGCGGGCGAGTCGGACGATCGCGCTGCTGCTGCTCCTCCAGTCCCGGCGCGCGCTGACCGCCGCGGAGCTCGCCGCCGAGCTGGAGGTCTCCGAGCGCACCGTGCAGCGGGACGTCGCCGCGCTGGCCGAGGCCGGGGTGCCGGTGTTCGCCGAGCGCGGCCGGGGCGGGGGCTACCGGCTCGTCGACGGCTACCGCACCCGCCTCACCGGCCTGGAGCGCGCCGAGGCCGAGGTGCTCCACCTGGCCGGACTCCCCGGCCCGCTGCGGGACATGGGCCTGGCCGGTCCGGCCCTGGCCGCCCGGCTGAAGGTCGCGGCCGCCCTGGGCGAGGCCCCCGCGGCGGCGGCCCGGAGGTTCCACCTCGACGCCCCGGCCTGGTTCCGGGAGGCCGGGCCCCCGCCGCTGCTCGCCGAGGTGGCGCGCGCCGTGTGGGAGGAGCGGGTGCTGCGCGGCCGGTACGCGGCGCGCGGCGGCACCCGGGAGCGGCGGTTGGAGCCGTACGGCCTGGTGCTGAAGGCCGGGCAGTGGTACCTCGCGGCGCGCGGCCCGACCGGCCGGGTCGGCTCGTACCGGGTCGACCGCTTCGAGACCGCCGAGGCCGGCGCGGAGCGGTTCGAGCGCGACCCGGAGTTCGACCTGGCCGGCTACTGGGCCGCGGCGGCGGCGGAGTTCACCCGCTCGATGCTGCGCGAGCGGGCCGTGGTGCGCCTCAGCCCGCTCGCCGTCGAGCAGTTGCCCGTCCTGCTGGAGGCGACCGCCGCCGCCGACGCCCTCGCCACCGCCGGCCCGCCGGACGCCGAGGGCTGGGTCACCGTGACCCTGCCGGTCGAGTCCTGGGAGATCGGCTACCTCGAACTCCTGCGCCTCGGTCCGGAGGCCGAGGTGCTCCGGCCGCCGGAGCTGCGGGCCCGCCTGGCCGCGGCGACCCGCCGGGCGGCGGCGCTGTACGACTGACCGGCCAGCCGTCGGTCAGGACCGGGGGCCGACCGGCCGGCCTTCAGGATCGGGGCCGATGGCGGTCGGTCAGGACCGGGGGGCCGCGGGCGGCGCGCCGTCGACGGCGGCGCGGTAGAGCGCCCGGGTGGCGGCGCCGAAGTGGGCACTGTAGGACACCTGCGGGGTGTTGCCGCCGGTGTGGTAGCCGCCGATCAGCCCGATCACCGCCCAGCCGTCGAACCAGGGCAGCAGCATCGGCCCGCCGCTCGTCCCGCTGGTGAAGGCGTCGCAGGCGATCCGCGGGAAGGTGCCGGGCTCGGCCGGGTCGTCGCTGGCCCACGCGGTGGTCCAGCTCCAGCAGCCGAGCGGCTTCTCCGCGCCGGCCGGGTAGCCGATCATCCGGACCGGGGCGTGGACGTCGCCGGTGCCGGTGAGCAGCCGGACCCCGCCGGTGGCGTCCTCCAGGAGTTCGCCGTCCCGGTCGGGGCCGGTGACCGCGAAGGCGACGTCGTACTCGGCGCCCGCGTGCGGGCCCAGGTCGTAGTACTCCTGCGCGACGTACACCCCGTCGGCGACGACCGGGAAGATCCCGAACGGCTTCAGCCCGTCGTGGTACTGCGGCACGAACCCCAGGTGGCGCAGCGGGGAGCGGCCCGCGTACCCCTTGAGGCAGTGGCCCGCGCTCAGCACCAGGTCCCGGCCGGGGCTGCGGACCACCGAGCCGCTGCAGGTGCGGCCGGCGCCGGTGGCATCGGTCCAGAAGAACGCCCCGGCCTGCGGGATGCCGTCGAAGCTGCGGCTCGGCGGGATGAACTCCCCCGGCCGCGGCCCGTCCGCCGTGGGCGCGGGGGCGACGGCCGTCGGTGCGGCGCGGTCCTGGTCGGCGGGCAGCGCGGCCGCCATCCGGGCGGGGGTCCAGTAGGCGCCGAGCTCGGTGGCGGCCGCGGCGCCCGCCGGGGCCGCGGCGGAGGCGGCCGGGGCGAGGCCGGCGGACAGCAGGGCGGCGACCGCCAGCACGGCGGCCTGGCGGATCCTTCTGATCCCGGGCATCGTCAACTTCCTCTCACGACGGCGAGGTTGGCATGACCATCGTCACCGCCGGCGCCGGGCCGCGCCCGAAGAGCGGCGGAAACCGGTTCAGTCCGTACGTCCGCCGCGCTGCCGCGTCCAGCGCCGGAGACGAGCCAGGCTCAGCTCGACGGTGTTGACGGAGTCCCGGATCCGGTCCCGGTGCCGGCCGTGGCCGACCAGGTCGCTGAGGTGGTCGCGGACCTCCGCCACCAGGTCGCCGATCAGCACCAGGATGGTCGCGGTGGTGACCTCCTTGCCGGTCACCGAGCCGATGGCCCAGTCCGCCTCGGCCCCGAGCTCGACGAGCAGCACCACCAGGATCAGGACGACCCAGATCGCGGTCCGCTTCAGGAACACGACCAGGTTGACGCTCTCCAGCCGCACCGCGAGCCCGGTGCTCGCCAGCAGCACCACGCCCGCGGCGATGGCCAGCGCCCGCCACGACTGCCCTCCCATGTCGAGCGCGAGCGCCAGCACCACCAGGACCCACGCGGTGCCCTGGATCAACGCCCGCTCGGTGTACGGCGGTGCCGCGGCGTGTTCCCCGACCGTTGCCATTCCGATCCCCCCTGACTGCCCGACGGTTTCCATCGGTGAGTGCAACGCCCGGGGTGCCGGTCGGACAGCGCCGCCGGTGTCAGGATGCCGTCAAGCCGGGCGCGTGCCCGTCGGAACGCGCCCCCGCTCAGCGCTGCTGCGCGCCCCCGGTGCTCTGGTCGGCCGCCGTCGGCGGGGCGTAGAGCTCCAGCTGCATGCCCCAGGGGGCGGTGAAGTAGACCCAGCGGGTGCCCGCCACCGGGTGGCCGGCCTGGATGGTCTGCGGCTCGCCGAGGACCTCGACGCCCCGGGCGCGCAGGAACGCCGCCGCGGCGTCGACGTCGGAGACCCGCAGGGCCAGGTGGTGGCCGCCCCAGTCGCTGTTGGCGGGCAGCGTGCGGCGCTGTCCGGGCGCCTGGTACTCGAACAGTTCCAGTTCCAGGCCGTCCGGGAGGCGGACCACCGCCACGTCGGCGCGGGCGCGCGGGTGGACGCCGAGGTGGCGGCGCATCCAGTCGCCGTCCCGGTCCTCCACCGGCCCGGCCCGGTAGAGCTCCCGGCCGCCGATCAGGGTGGTGAAGAACTCGACGGCCCGGTCGAGGTCCGGCACGGTGTAGGCGGCGTGGTGGGCGCCGAGCAGGCCCGGCAGGGTGGCGGTCACGGCTGGAGCTCCGGGGTGGTCGCAGGGGCGGGGACGGGCGCGGGCGCGGGTTTCCGGGCCCGGTGGATCAGCGCGGCCAGCACGGCGGCCAGCACCAGCAGCAGCGGCACCAGCAGGTACCCGACGCTCGGGTTGATCCGGTCGGACAGCGCGGCGAGCAGCATCGGGGCGGCACCGAACGCCGTCCCGGAGGCGTAGCCCATCCGGCTGGACGCGGCGTCGACGCCGTTGGTCGCGGTGGACAGCACCAGCACGATGGCCATCGGGAACTGCAGGGCCATCCCGAGCCCGCACAGCACCAGCCCGGTCACCGCGACGGCGGGCACGGTCGAGGCCCAGAACAGGGCGAAGCCGACCGCGGACACCCCGAGCGAGCCGATCAGCACCACCGGCGCGGCGAACCGCAGGGTGAACCGGGCGCCGAACAGCCGGCCCACGAAGATCCCGACCACCAGGGCCGAGCCGGCCGCCGTCGCCCCGGCGGGGCTCACCCCGGCGTGCCCCTGGAGGTAGTCGGACTGCCACTGGGTCAGGCACATCTCCACCCCGGCGACCGCGACGATCACACCGAGCGCGGCCAGGAACAGCGGCAGGCTGCCCCCCGGCGCGGGCTCTCCCCCCGGAGCCGGCCGCACCGGGGGCGCCGGTTCGGCGGCCGGTGACGGCCCCTCCGGCAGCGGGGTGCGCAGCACCCGGCCGAGCAGCACCACCGCCAGCACCAGCACCGCCGTCAGCGCGATCCCCGGGCGCCAGCCGAAGCCCGCGTCGACCAGGGCCGCGGTGACCAGCGGCGCCAGCAGTCCCATGCCGGACATCGCGGCGTTGGCCTCGCTGATCGCGGCCGGCCCGGCCGCGCCGTGGTGGTCGCTGAGCGAGGGCCAGATCGCGGTCAGCGTCAGGCAGCCGCAGAACGCGGTCAGCAGCGTCGCGCCGAGCGTCTGCACGGTGCCGTGGGCGAGGGCCAGGGCGAGCGACCCGACGGCCACACTGCCGATCGCCCCCCAGAGGGTCCGGCCGCGCCCGAACCGGGCGACGAGCCGGGGGAACAGCGGCGCGCACAGCAGCATCGCCACCGAGAAGGCGGTGCCGTGCAGGCTGGCGACGAACCGGCTGGTGTGCTGCTCCTCGCGCAGCAGCGGCACCAGCGGGCCGAACCCGTAGAGGAAGTACCCGTACGCGGCGATCTGCGCGTAGAGCAGCCATGTGGTGGCGTCCCTGGTCATTCGAGGCATTGGCCGAAGCTAACCGGCGCCGGCGGCGGGTGTCTGTACGCCGCTGTGGTACCCGGACGGGTACCACAGCCGACCGCCGCTTCGGCCGTGCCGCCGCCCGCGCCCGCCGTGCCAGCATCGCCCTCCTGACCGAGCGGCAGGCCCGAGCGGCAGACCACGGAGGGAGCCCGGGATGGACGCGGTACACGTGAGCGGAGCGGTGATGACCCACCCCCGCCGCGCCGAGCTGGCACGGGAGTTGATCGACCGGTGCCGGCCGGAGGAGCTGGACCTGGTGCTCGACCCGGAGCCGGACGGCCCCCCGACCGGCCTGCGCACCGCCGTCCGGGCGTGGTCCTCGGTGCCCGCCGGCGCCACCCACCACCTGGTCCTCCAGGACGACGCGGTGCTCACCCCGGACTTCTTCGACCACGTCCGGGCGGCGGCCCGCGCGGTGCCCGACGCGGCGCTCGCCTTCTACACCCACTGGCAGTCCCGCAACGCCGCGGCCGTCCGGCTGGCCGTGCTCTCCGGGCACCGCTGGGCGCCCGCGACCGCCGAGTACACCCCGACGGTGGTGCTGCTGCTGCCCGCGGCCGTCGCGGACGGCTTCGCCGGGTACGCCCGGCAGCACGGCGCCACCTGGGCGGACGACGTGGTGATGAGCCGCTACCTGCGCGCCGCCGGGGTGCCCGCCTACCTGGCCGCGCCCAACCTCGCCGACCACGCCGACGTGCCCAGCATGCACGCCAACGGCGGTCACGGGCCGCGCCGTTCGGCCTGTTTCGCCGCGCTGCCGGCCGGCACCTCCTGGGAACTCACCGACGGGGCCGCCCGGTTGGACGCCGTCCCGTTCTTCAAGCACGGCCGGGCCCAGGTCGCCACCCGGCTCCCGGACGGCCGCTGGGCGGGCGTCGAGGCCCGCCGCTACCTGGGCCGCCTGGGCCTCGACCCGGACGGGGCCGCCAAGCGGCTCGGCGAGCTGCTCGCCGCGCCCGGGCCCGACACCGGCGTCCTGGCGGCGGAGCTGGACCGGCCCGCCCTGGAGGCGCACTGGCAGACGGCCCTGCTGATGGGCGTGGTCACCGCCACCCGCACCCGGGCCGCCGCCGAGCCCGACGGCGCGCTCGCCGACCTCGCGCTCGGCACCCTCGGCGCGGGCGGCCTGTGCACCCGCTTCGGCGACGACGGGCTGAACCGGCTGCGTCCCGGGCTGCTGGAGCTCGCCCGGGCCGGGTACGCCGAGGGCTTGGCGGTCGGGGCCCGGCTCGGCCGCGCTCCCGGCGGGGGCGGACCGGCCCGCCCGGCGCGGCCGCACCGGGTCGTGGTCGCCGCCCAAGGCGGCCCGGACGCCGCGGAGTTGGCGGGCGCGCTGGCCCGGGGGCTGGCGGACGGCGGCTGGGAGGTCACCCGGTGGGACGCCGCGGACACCCCCTACCCCGGGGTCGCCCCGGCCGAGCCGGGCACCGGTCTGACGGGCGCCACGGCGCTGCTCCAGGTCCTGGACGGCGACGACCCGACGCCGGCGGCCGCGCTCGCCCGGCAGGCGCGCCGCGCGGGCGTCGGCCGGACGGTGCTGGTCACCGACGGGGCGCTGCCGTCGGCCCCGGACCCCGACGGCGCGACCGTGCTGCGCACCGGACTGGTCTACGGCCCGGGCGTCCGGAGCGGCTCGGTGCTGGAGCGGGCCGTCCGGGACTCGCTGCTGGCCCGGCCGATCCGGGTGGCCGAGCAGCCCGGACGGCGCTGGCGGCCGGTCTTCGTCGACGACCTCACCGAGGCCGTCGACCGGGCCCTGCGGCTGCCCGCCGCCGACCGGCCGCTGGACGTCGGGGGCACCGAGCCGCTCAGCGCCGTCCAACTGGCCGAGGCCGCCGCGGCGGCGGTCCGGCCGGTGCCGGTGGAGACCGTCCCCGACGGTGCGCCGGCCGCCCGCACGGACCCGACGGAGCCGGACGCCGCGACGGCCTCCCCCGACCCGACGGCCTCCCCCGACCCGACGGAAGCCCCGGCCCCGGCGGCTCCGACCGCCCAGGACGCCGCGACGGTGCTCGGCTGGCACCCGCGCACCCCGCTCGCGGACGGTCTGCGGGCCTGGTCCCAGTGGCTGGCGTACGAGGCCGACCCCCGCCCCGCCGACCCCCGCCCCGCCGACGCGCCCGGAGCCGGCCGGTGACCCCGCCCCAGCTGTCCGCCGAGGCCGCCAGCGTCCCCACCCCCGGCGGCGCCAACGAGGACCTGGTGCTCACCGGCCCCCGGTTCGCGCTCGTGCTGGACGGCGCGACCGCCGAGCCCGGCGCCAGCACCGGCTGCGGCCACGACGTCCGCTGGCTGGTCGCCGAGGTCGGTGTCCGGCTCGTCGGCGCGCTGCTGCGCGACCCGGACGCCGAGCGGCCGCTGCGCGAGTTGCTCCACGACGCGCTCACCGAACTCGCCGCCGCCCACGGCCGCACCTGCGACCTGGACAACCCATGCAGTCCCACCGCGACCCTCGCCCTGCTGCGGCTGGCCGGCGGCACCGTCCAGCACCTCGTGCTCGGCGACGCCACGGTCGCGCTGCGGGACCGCGCCGGCGGCGTCCAGGTCGTCACCGACGACCGGCTGGAGCGCCTGATCCACCTCCCCTGGGCCGAGTTGCGCCGCCACCGCAACCAGCCCGGCGGCTTCTGGGTGGCCGGCCCCCGGCCGGAGGCCGCCCGGCACGCGCTGACGGGCAGTGCCCCGGTGGCCGGGCTGGGCACCGCCGCGCTGCTGACCGACGGCGCCGCCCGGCTGGCCGAGCGCTTCGGCGCCACCTGGCCCGAACTCCTCGACCTGCTGGAACAGGAGGGCCCGCTGCACCTGGTGGAGCGCGTCCGCACCGCCGAACTGCGCACCGCGCCCGGTCGCCACCCCGGCAAGCACCAGGACGACGCCACCGCCGTGCTCTGCCGCTTCGAGCCCCAGGAGCACCACCCCGTCCACGCACCCCACGAAGGGCGGTGAGCGCCGTGGAGTACGACGGCCCGACCGAACCGTTCGGGATCGCCTTCGTCGGCTGCGGCTACGTCGCCGACCTCTACGCGGCGACCCTGCCCGACCACCCCTTCCTCCACCTGGTCGGCGTGCACGACCGCGACCCGGCCCGGGCCGCCGCCTTCACCGCCCTGCACGGGGTGCCCGCCTACCGGACGACCGCCGAGCTGCTCGCCGACCCCGCCGTCCGGGCCGTGGTCAACCTGACCAATCCCGGCAGCCACTACGAGGTGACCAGGGCCGCCCTGACGGCCGGCAAGCACGTCTACGTCGAGAAACCGCTCGCCCCCGACCTCGACCGGGCCCGCGAACTGGCCGCGCTGGCCGCCGGACGCGGCCTCCAACTCGCCTCGGCCCCCTGCGGGTTGCTCGGCGACGCCGCCCAGACCGCCTGGCGGGCACTGCGCGCGGGCCGGATCGGTACACCCCGGCTGGTCTACGCCGACCTGGACGACGGCCCGATCCTGCGGATGCCGTTCCGGGAGTGGATCAGCCCCTCGGGCGCGCCCTGGCCCTACCGGGACGAGTTCGAGACCGGCTGCACCCTGGAGCACGCCGGGTACTGGCTCACCTGGCTGACCGCCTTCTTCGGCCCGGTCCGCGAGGTGGCCGCGTTCGCCACCCGGGTCGCGCCCAATCCCCACGTCCCGGCGGGCACCGCGCTCGCGCCCGACTTCTCGCTGGCCTGCCTGAGCTTCGGCAGCGGCGTCACCGCCCGGCTGACCACCAGCATCCACGCGCCGAAGGACTACTCGCTGCGGGTCGTCGGCGACGAGGGGCTGCTCACCGTCGCCGACTCCTGGGACTACGACTCGCCCGTCACCGTCAGCCGTCACCCCGACGGCCCGGCCGAGGCCTGCCCGCCGGTCGCCGGCCCGGAGCGGCGCCACCGCTACCCCGGCACCCACTCGATGGACTTCGCCCGGGGCATCGCCGAACTCGCCGTCGCCGCGAGCGGGGCGCGGCCGTCCCGGCTGCCGCTGGACCACGCCCTGCACGTCCTCGAACTCACCCTGGCGATCGCCCAGGCCGGGCCCGGCCGCGTGACCCGGCCCACCACCACCTTCGCGCCCGTGGCGCCCCTGCCGTGGGGCCTCGGACCCGGCGAACCGGCCGCGGCCGGCACCGCCGCCGACACCGCCGACACCGCCGCCACCGCCGCCGCCACCGCCATGGAGAACGGAGCACCGCGATGAGGAGACAGCTGCCACCGACACCGCCCGCGGCCGACCGGCCCCGGCTGTCGTTCGTCGGCACCGGCTACCTCGGCACCACCTACGCCGCCTGCTACGCCGAACTCGGCCACCGGGTGGTCGGCCTGGACACCGACCCGGCCAGGATCGCCGCACTCGCCGCCGGCGACCTGCCCTTCCACGAACCCGGCCTGGCCGACCTGCTGCGGCGCGGGCTGGACTCCGGCCGGCTGAGCTTCACCACCGATCCCGCGGTGGCCGCCGCCGGGGCCGAGGCGCACTTCCTCTGCGTCGGCACCCCGCAGCGCGCCGACGGCACCGGCGCCGACCTCGGCCAGGTCGCCTCCGCCGTCCGCGCGCTCGCCCCGCACCTGCACGGGCGCACCCTGGTCGTCGGCAAGTCGACCGTCCCGGTGGGCACCGCCGAGTGGGTGGAACGGCTGCTGCGCAAGCACGTGCCCGACGACGCGGACCCCGAGGTCGCCTGGTGCCCGGAGTTCCTGCGGGAGGGACGGGCCGTCGAGGACGTGCTGCGCCCGGACCGGATCGTGATCGGCGCACGCGGGCCCTGGGCGCGCGACACGCTGGCCCGGGTACACCGGGGCGTATACCGGCTGGCCGAGCAGGAGGGACGCGAAGTCCCCACCGTGCAGACCGACTTCGCCACCGCCGAGCTGGTGAAGTCGGCCGCCAACGCCTTCCTGGCGACCAAGATCTCGTTCATCAACGCGATGGCCGAGCTGTGCGAGGCGACCGGCGCCGACGTCGCCGGGCTCGCCGAGGCACTCGGCCACGACGGCCGGATCGGCCCGCGCTTCCTGCGCGCCGGGGTGGGCTTCGGCGGCGGCTGCCTGCCCAAGGACATCCGTGCCCTCCAGGCCCGCGCCCACCAGCTCGGGGCCGGTGCGGCGGTGCGCTTCCTGCACGAGGTGGACCTGATCAACCAGCGCCGCCGCGAACGCGTCCTGCAGCTGGCGGGGGAGCTGTTGGACTGCCTGGCGGGCCCGGCCGGCCCGGAACTGGCCGGCGCCCGGGTCGCCGTCCTGGGGGCCGCCTTCAAGCCGGACTCGGACGACGTCCGGGACGCCCCGGCGCTGGCGGTCGCCCGGATGCTGCACGGCGCCGGCGCCGAGGTGCGCGTCTACGACCCGCTCGGGCGGGACAACGCGCGCCGCAGCCACCCCGAACTCGGCTACGCCGACGGCCTGGAGCAGGCCTGCGCCGACGCCGACCTGGTCTGCGTGCTGACCGAGTGGCAGGAGTTCCGCGACGCGGACCCGGCCGCCCTGGCCCACCTGGTGAACGGACGGATCGTGATCGACGGCCGCAACTGCCTGGACCGGCGCGCCTGGCGCGCGGCCGGCTGGACGTACCGCGGCCTCGGCTGGAGGGAGACGGCGTGATGGCCGAGAAGCTGATCCTGGTGACCGGCGGAGCCGGTTTCGTCGGCGGCCGGTTGATCCGCCGACTGGTGGAGGCGGAACCGCGGGCCGAGATCGTCTCCGTGGACAACTACTTCACCGGCTCGCCCGCCCGGCACGTCGACCACCCCCGGGTGCGCTACCTGCACGGCAACACCGCCGACCTGGGCACGCTCTGGCCCGACCAGGGGCTGCGCCCGCCCGCCCTCGTCTACCACCTGGGCGAGTACTCGCGGATCCCGCAGTCCTTCCAGGAGCCGGAGCGGGTCTGGGAGTTCAACCTGCTGGGCACCCGGGAGGTGGTCCGGTTCTGCCGCCTGCACGGCGCCCGGCTGGTCTACGCCGGCTCCAGTTCGAAGTTCGGCAACGACGGCCGGGACGAGCACCTCAACCCGTACGCCTGGACGAAGGCGAAGAACATCGAGTACATCCGCAACACCGCGGACTGGTTCGGCCTGGACCACGTGATCACGTACTTCTACAACGTGTACGGCCCCGGCCAGATCGCCTCCGGCTCGTACGCCACCGTGATCGGCATCTTCGAGCAGCAGTACCTGGCCGGGCTGCCCCTGACGGTGGTCGAACCGGGCACCCAGAGCCGCGACTTCACCCACATCGACGACGTCGTCGAGGGCCTGCTGCTGTGCGCGGAGCGCGGCTCCGGGGACGGCTACCTGCTCGGCCGCGGCGAGGAGCACCAACTGATCGAGGTGGCCAGGATGTTCGGCGGCGAGATCGCCATGGTCCCGGCCCGCCGGGGCGAGCGCACCAGCGGGCGGGCGGACGGCTCCCGCTCCCGGGAGCTCGGCTGGGAGCCGAGGATCTCCCTGCCGGACTACATCGCGGAGTTCGTCACGGCCCGCGGGCCGGCCTCGACCTCCTGCTCGCCCGCCGGGCTCACGATGCCGTAGCGCAGCGCGATCGCCACCGCCAGGGTGCGGTTCTGGCAGTTGAGCTTGGCCAGCACCATGGTCACGTGGCGCTTGGCGCCGTGCACCGAGATGCCGAGCCGGGCGGCGATCTCCTTGTTGCTCAGCCCCTCCACCAGCAGGCCCAGGGTCTGCCGCTCCCGCCCGGTCAGCGCGCCGCCGGCCACCCCCGGCAGGGCGCCGGCCGGGCGGACGGCGGAGCGGTCGCGGGGCGGGCGGGGCAGCGGGCGGCCGCGGGCCGGGGGCCACGCGGGCCGCAGTACCAGGCGGCGCAGCGAGTCCGACAGCAGCGCGGTGGTCACCTGCTCCAGCGGCAGGTAGCCGTCCGCCCCGGCGGCCTCCCAGGCCTCGGGGCTGCGCGCGGCGGCGGCGTCCAGCAGCACCAGCAGCCGGCCGTCGCCGCGCGGGGCGGCCAGCAGCGCCCTGGCCCAGGGCGCCGCCTCCGCGACGCACACCAGCGCCACCACGTCGGCGTCCCACAGTTCGCCGACCGGCCCGAGCCGGTCCGGCGCCCGGGCCGAGGCCTCGGCCACCAGGGGCAGCGCGGCCAGCATCCCGGTGATGCCGTGCCGGTGCAGCTCGCTCTCCGCGACGACCGTCACCGCGAGGCCGTCCCCCGCGGTGCCCCCGTTCGCCGCGGTCACGAGCCGGCCGCCAACAGGTCCCGCCAGTGCCGGACGGCCGCCGGGTCGACCGGGCGGTCCCAACGGCCGTCCGGGCGGGCCCGGGTGCCGACGTGGAAGGCGTCGATCCCGCCGGCCCGCAGCGGTGCGACGTGCCGTTCCCGCAGCACCCCGCCGGCGATCAGCCGCGGGCCGGTGCCCGCGCGGGCGGCCCGCTCGGCGAGCAGCGTCGGGGTGCCCTCCTCGACGCCCTGCGGGCCGCCGGAGCTGAGCACCGAGTCCAGGCCGGGCAGGGTGCCGATCGCCGTCCAGGCCGCGGCCCGGTCGGCGGCGAAGTCGACGGCCTTGTGGAAGGTCCAGGGCCGTCCGTCCAGCACCTCCAGGACGGCTTCCACGGCGGGCAGGTCCACCGCGCCGTCCGGTCCGAGGAAGCCCAGCACGAACTCCTCGGCGCCGGCCCGCAGCAGCTCCCGGGCGCGCTCCCGGAGCAGCCGCGGATCCCCGGCGGCGAAGCCGTCCGCCTCCCGCAGCATCACCCGCACCGGCACGTCGACGGCCGCCCGCACCGCGCGCACCGTCCCCGCCGCCGGCGTGGTCCCCCAGCGCGCCATGTCGGTCACCAGTTCGATCCGATCCGCGCCCCCCAGCACAGCCGCCCGGGCGTCCAGCTCGTCCAAAGCGATGACTTCAAGAATTGGTCTAGACATGGGAAGAGCATGACACAGCCCGCCCCAGCGGGCCGAGGTGTTCACACGGCTCTTCCACCCTGCCGACAGCCCCAACTGACCCACCGTCACGGCAACCGGACAACCGTCGCCGAAGAGCGGACAACGCGGGCCGCACCGGCTTCGACCCGGCCCGCGGTGGGCAGCGTCCCGGGCGGGGGAACCCCGAACCGAGGAGGACACCATGCACCAGGACGGTCTGCACCAGGACGGAAGCCCGCGCCCCGGCAGCGGCGGACCCGGGGACGCCGGCCCCGACGACCGCTACCGCCGGTCCAACGCCTTCCTCGTCGACGAGGTCCTCGGCTTCCTCTACCCCGCCGCGCTCCGCGCCGCCGCCGACGTCGGCGTGGCCGACCACCTCGCCGACGGCCCCCGCACCCCCGCCGAACTCGCCGCCGCCACCGGTACCGACGCCCGCAACCTGTACCGGGTGCTGCGGCTGCTCGCCACCCGCGGCGTGGTGGCGGAGGACGAGGCGGGCCGGTTCGCCCTGACCGAGGCCGGGCAGGCCCTGCGCAGCGACGTCCCGCACTCCGCGCGCACCGCCGTCCAGATGCTCAGCGACCCCGCCATGTGGCGGCCCGCCGGGGAGTTGACCCGCTGTCTCACCGGGGGCGGCTCGGCCTTCGACGAGATCTTCGGCATACCCTTCTTCGACCACTTCGCCCGGGACGCGCGCACCGCCGCCGTCTTCCACGACGGCATGGCGGCGATGTCCGACGCCGAGAACGCCGTCCTCGCGGCCGCCTACGACTTCCCGTCCACCGGCACCGTCGTGGACATCGGCGGCGGCCACGGCGGCCTGCTGCTCGAGGTGCTGCGCCGCAACCCCGCGCTGGCCGGCGTCCTGTACGACCGCTCCCACGTGCTGGCCGGCCACCGCCTGGGCTCGGCCGGGGAGCTCGCCGGCCGCTGGACCCTGGCGGAGGGCGACTTCTTCGCCGCCGTGCCGCCCGGGGACGTCCTCCTGCTCAAGCGGATCACCCACGACTGGGACGACGCCAGGTGCGTCACCCTGCTCGAGCACTGCCGCCGCGCGCTGCACCCGGGCGGCCGCGTCCTGGTGCTGGACGCCGTGGTCCCGCAGGGCAACGCCCCGCACCAGTCCAAGGCGCTGGACCTGATGATGCTGGCCTCCCTCGACGGGCGGGAGCGCTCGGCGGAGGACTTCGCGGAACTCCTCGGGAAGGCCGGCCTGCGGCTGTCCCGGGTCGTCCCGACCCCGACGGTGCTCTCCGTGGTGGAGGCCGTCCCGGCCTGACCCGCTCGCGGCGGCCGGGGGCCCGACTGCCGGGGCCCCGGCCGCTGTTCAGGCCTTGGCCGCCGCCAGCACCGTGGCCGTCGTCACGACCTTGGCGAAGCGCTGGGCGTGCAGGGTGGTGGCCGTGGCCCGCGCGAGGTCGGCAGCGGCCACGGTGGTGCCGTCGGGGCCGGTCATGTCGAAGGCGTGCATGGCGTCGGTCGGGAAGATCGCGTCGTAGCCGAGGTTGCCGGCCATCCGGGTGGTGGTCTCGCAGCACACGTTGGTGATCATCCCGCTGACCACCACCTGCCGGACGCCCCGCTGCTGGAGCCAGGCGTGCAGGTCGGGGGTGCCGTAGAAGGCGCTGTTCACGGTCTTGGTGATGTGCAGTTCCGGGGTGATCGCGGCGACGAAGTCCCGGAGCGGGTGGCCGGGCGTACCCGCGGCCAGCGGCCCGGCCGGGGCGGTGTGCTGCACGGTGACGATCGGGCGCCCGGTGGCCTGCCAGGCGTCGATCAGGTCGGCCATCCGCAGTTCGGCCTCCGGGTTGTCGCGGGGGCCGAAGTAGTCGTGCCGGTCGAAGCCCTGCTGGACGTCGATCAGCAGCAGCACGGCGTCGGGGTCGAGGGTGAGCGGGGCGTCGAAGGCGTCGGTGTTCGTCATGACGTTCATCCTGGTCGGCGCCCGAGGCCGGGCGTGAGGGGCGGGAATGCCACCCATCGATATATTCCTGCCATGCGAACGGTGGGCTGTGTGATCTTCGACGGTGTCCGGGCCTTCGACTACGCGGTGATCGGCGAGGTGTGGGCGGAGCGGTCGCCGCGCCCCGGGCTGCCCGCCTTCGAGCTGCGGGTCTGCGGACCGCAGGGCGCCCGGGTGCGGCTGGGCGGCGGCCTGGAACGGGTGCCCGATCACGGGCTGGACGCGCTCGCGGACTGCGATCTGGTCATGGTCCCCGGCGTCCAGGACCCGACCGCCGCCGCCGACCCCGCCGTGCTCGCCGCACTGCGCTCGGTCCGCGCCCGCGGGGTGCCCGTCGCCTCGCTCTGCGCGGGCGCCTTCGTGCTCGCCGAGGCCGGTCTGCTGGACGGCCGGGAGGCCACCACCCACTGGTCGCTCGCCGCCGAACTCGCCCGCCGCCACCCGGCGGTGACCGTCCGCCCCGAGGTGCTGTTCACCGGCGGCGACGGCCTGTGGACCTCGGCCGGGGTGGCGGCCGGCATCGACCTCTGCCTGCACCTGGTCCGTGCCGCCCACGGCCAGCAGGCCGCCGCCGCGATCGCCCGGTCCATGGTCACCGCGCCCTTCCGGGCCGGCGGCCAGGCCCAGTTCATCCCCAGCCCGGTGCCCGGATCCGCGGTGGACGACCCGCTGGCCGGGGTCCGCGCCCGGATCCTCGCCGACCTCGACACCCCGTGGACGGTCAGCCGGATGGCCGCCGACGCCCTGATGTCGGAGCGCACCTTCGCCCGCCGCTTCACCGCCGCCACCGGCACCACCCCGCTGCGCTGGCTGCTCGACCAGCGCATCCTGGCCGCCCAACGGCTGCTGGAGGAGTCCGACCTGCCGGTGGACGCCGTCGCCACCCGCTGCGGCTTCGGCTCGGCGGTCTCCCTCCGCCCGGTCTTCACCTCCCGGGTCGGCGTCGCGCCCCGGGAGTACCGCCGGGCGTTCCGCGGCCGGGAGGACGGCTAGGCCGACGCCCGCACGCCCGCACGCCCGGGCGGCGGCCGGCGCATGCTGCCGACCGCCGCCCGGGTGGGCCGGGGATCAGGGGGTGGTCAGCCCGAACCAGTACTCGAAGGTGTCAAGCAGCGCGTTGAGGGTGTCGAGGGGTTCGATGGTGCCGCTGGTGACGGTGAGTTCACCGGACTGCACCAGCTGCTGCGGGGTGGCCTCCCCGATCGCGAGGTTGTTCAGGCCGTCCCGGGTGACGGTGTAGGAGGCGTCCGTGTCGTGCGGCGCCGGCCCGGGAGTGTAGACCAGGACTCCGTTGCGCACCCGGACGGTGCAGTGGCCGGGGTCGTCGGCCAGGCCGCCGCTGATGTGGAAGCCGAGGGTGAGGGTGTGCGCGGCCGCCTCGGGTCCGTTGAGCCGGATGCCGACGTAGTCGAAGAGCATCTCCAGCGTCATGGCGGCCAGCGTCGGTGCGGTGATGATCTGTTGGGACGGCAGCCCCGGGGTGCCCTCGGCCGGCCGGGTGCGCAGCTCGTGGGCGGCGGCGAGGTAGAAGTTGCGCCACGGCCCGCTCTCGGCCTGGTAGCCGAGCTGCTCCAGGACGTCGGCCTCCAGGGTGCGGGCGTCGGTGTCGGTCGGGTCGGCGAAGACGGCGTGGCTGAGCAGTTCGGCCGCCCAGCGGTAGTCCTCGGCGCTGGTCGCGTTCTCGAAGGTCTTCCGGGCGACGTCCACCACCTTCGCGGCACCGCCCATCGCCTCGACGTAGCGCGGCCCGGCCTTCTCCGGGGGCAGGGTGTGCAGATGGGCGGCGTTGCCGTCGTACCAGCCCAGGTAGCGCTGGTAGACCGCCTTGCTGTCGTGGTTGACGGTGCCGTAGTAGCCGCGGTTGAACCACTGCCCGGTCAGGCTGTCGGGCATCTCGCCGTCGAGGTCCTCGCCGATCTCGGTGATCGTCCGGCCGTGGTTGGCCAGCCGCAGCGACTGGTCGTGGAGGTAGCGGTACAGGTCCGCCTGGCTGGTGAGGAAGGAGACGATCGCGTCCGGCGCCTCGTCGGTGTTCCAGCGGGGCCAGAAGTGGCTGGCGAACAGCGTCGTCGCGCGCTCGCCGTACCACTCGATGGACTGGTTGAGGTACTGCGACCAGGCCTTGGCGTCACGGACCTGGGCGCCGCGCAGGCTGTAGAGGTTGTGCAGGGTGGGCGTGGCGTTCTCGGCCATGCAGACGGCGCGGACGTCGGGCAGGTAGAAGTTCAGCTCGGCCGGGGCCTCGGTGCCCGGGGTGAGCTGGAACTCCAGGTTCACCGGCCCGAAGGTGACCACCTTGCCCCGCTCCGCGACCTCCGTGGTGACGGTGAAGGTCGGGGTCAACAGGCCGGACGAACCGGTCGAGTTGGTCTTGCCCAGCCCGGCGTCGACCTGTCCCTCGGCGGAGCGCTCCAGCAGCGCGCCGTACATGAACAGGGCGCGGCGCTGCATCGCGTTGCCGGCGTAGACGTTCTCGCTGACGGCGTGCTCCAGGAACCCGTCCGGGGCGATGACGTCCACGCCCTCCGGCAGCACCCCGCCCTCGAAGAGTCCCAACACCCCGCCGTAGTGGTCGATGTGGGAGTGGGTGAAGATCACCGCGCGGATCACCCGGTCCTGACCGCGGTGCGCCCGGTAGAGGTCGAGGGCGACCTTGGCACACTCCTCGCTGACCAGCGGGTCCACCACCACGATCTCCCGGGAGTCCCCCGTCGGGTCCTCCAGGAAGCTGATGTTGGAGAGGTCCATCCCGCGGACCTGGTAGACGGCGTTCGCCACGACCTCGTACAGGCCGGTGTTCATGTTCAGCAGCGCGTTGCGCCACAGGCTGGGGTTGACGGTGTCCGGCGCCTCCCCGGTCAGGAACGCGTACGGGCCGAGGCGCCAGGCGGGGAACTCGCCCCCCTCCCGTTCCACGGTGAGGTCCGCGGGCAGGGCCTCGATGAGCCCGCGGGCCGCGAGGGCGGCCTCCGGGTCCTGGTCCGGCGACGGGACGCTGATCGCGGCGTTCAGATCCGCCGTCAGCGAGGTCGCCGGCTGGGGCTTGCGCTGAGTGGAACCGGTCAAAGGACTTCCCTTCGTACGGCCGGGCGGGCCCGGCGCGGCTCTCCCCCGTGGTGACGGACCGCTCCACTCACGGACAGGCACCATGTGGGCGCGTTCCGTAATCGGTCCGGGCACGGATCATGTCAGGCCGTGACGGGCGTCACCAGGCCGCGAACCGGCCACCGCCCGCCTCGATCGCGCCAACACGGGCCCGAACTCCCAGGCCCGGACGGCGGAAAGGGTTCGCCGATCCGCCCGGGTGCACGACGGGGCGCGCGCAGCACGTCACCGACTCCCCCCGTGCGCCGGGGCCCTCGCCCCCGTCGCATGGTCCGCGACCCCGGCAGCCGCCGACCGCCGCCGGGGTGGGCCCCGTCGCCGAGCGGGCGTCAGGGCGCAGCGGGAGGCGGCGGGAAGCGGCCGCAACCGGACAGAATCAAACAGGGCCGCGCCCGCCGAGGTGACGCCCCTTCCGTCCCATCCGCAACGGGCCCCGGCGGGTACCACGAAGGCTGCGTGGGATTCTGTTCGTAAATGTTGACTCCTGGGCAACTCCGCTTCATATTGGCCGTGTTCACGCAAAGGCACCTTCCCTCTCCCTCGGCCCCCCGCGGGCCGGGATCCCCGAGGAGCCGGCATGTCCCCTGTGGCCCGGACGCACCGCCCGTCCCAACGCCCGCCGTCCGCCCGTCCGCTCACCGCCGCCGCACTGGGCCTCGCCGCCGCGCTCGCGCTCACGGCCTGCTCCACCGGCCAGGAGTCCGCCTCCGGTGCCGGCTCCGGCTCGGTCGCCCCGGTGAGCGGCAAGATCTCGATCACCTACCTCCAGAAGCAGGGCGACCAGGAGTACTTCGTCGGCGAGGCGGCCGGCGCCAAGGCCAAGGCCGCCGAACTCGGCGTCGACCTGCGGGTGGTGGACCTCGGCAGCGACGCCAACAAGACCGTCGGCGAAGTCCAGTCCGCCGTCGCCCAGAAGAGCAACGGGCTGATCGTCGTCGTCCCGGACCCGGCGGTCGGCCCCCAGGTCGTCCAGTTGGCCAAGGACGCCGGGGTCGCCCTGCTCACCTCGGACGACCAGGTCTGCGCCACCGGCCCCGACCCCGCCACGTGCGCCAAGGCCGACCTGGTGCCCCGGGTCGGCTTCTCCGGCGCCCAGATGGGCGCCGAGGTCGGCAAGCGGGCCGCCGAGGAGTTCACCAAGGCCGGCTGGAACCCGGCCGACACCCGGACCGTCTCCGCCTGGCAGCAGGACGTCACCGTCTGCGGCGACCGGGTCAAGGCCGCCAAGGACGCCTTCGCCGCGACCGTGCCCGGCGTGCGGAACATCGACGTGGCCACCGACAACACCCCGACCGGCGCCCAGGACAAGGTCGCGGCGACCCTCACCGCCAACCCCGGCGTCAAGCACTGGGTGGTCTGGGGCTGCAACGACGAGAACGTCCAGGGCGGCGTCACCGCCCTGCAGAACGCGGGCGTCTCCCCCGCCGACATCGACGGCGTCGGCCTGGGCGCCTACCTGGCCTGCAAGGACTGGGGCAGCGGCAAGCCCTCCGGGATGAAGGCCGCGCTGTTCATCAACGGCAAGGACGTCGGCGCGCTCGCCGTCCAGACGCTCTACGACCGGCTGAAGACCGGCAAGGCGATGCCCGCCGAGGCGTTCGCGCCGACGAAGATGGTCGACGCCGCGAGCTGGCAGTCCCTCGGCGTGCCCTGCAGCTGAGGCGTGCCCTGCAACCGGTGCGTGCCCCGCAACCGGTGCGTGCCCCGCAGTCGACCACGCACCGACCGACCGGATCCCCGCCGTCAGGGAGGCCGCGATGACCCACCACTCCCCCGCCCCGCCGTCCGGAGGCACCGGCCTCGCCGCCGAGGGCATCGGCAAACGCTTCGGCCCCGTCCGGGCCCTGGACGACGTCACCCTGCACTTCCCGCCCGGCCGGGTCACCGCCCTGATGGGCGAGAACGGCGCGGGCAAGTCCACCCTGCTCCGGATCCTGACCGGGGACCACCGACCGAGCGAGGGCACGGTGACCCTGGACGGCGCCCCGCTCGCGCTCTCCTCCCCGATGGACGCCCGCCGGGCCGGGATCCGGATCATCCCGCAGGAGCCCGAGATCGTCCCGCACGTGTCCGTCGCCGAGAACGTCTACGCCGGATCCCTGCCGCGCCGCACCGGCCACCGCCTCGACCGGCGGCTCGACCGCACCGAGCTGCGCCGCCGGATCACCGCCGACCTGGCCCGGCTCGGCTTCGCCAAGGTCCTCGACCCCGACCTGCTCGGCTCCGAACTCACCCCCGCCCAGCGTCAGTTGGTGGAGATCCTGCGCGCCCTCACCGGCCGGGTGCCGGCCCGTGCGATCGCCTTCGACGAGCCGACCTCCTCCCTCTCCGACCAGGAGAGCGAGGCACTCTTCACCCTGATCGGGCGGCTGCGCGAGGAGGGGATCGCGATCGTCTACGTGTCCCACCGGATGAAGGAGGTCTTCCGGCTCGCCGACCGGATCGCCGTCCTGCGCGACGGCGCCCTGGCCGGGGTCGTCGACGCGGCCGGGGCCGACGAGGCCGGGATCGTCCGGCTGATGGTCGGCCGCGACCTGTCCGCCCTGTTCAGCCGGGAGCCGGTGGCCACCGACCGGGTCGTCCTCGACGTCCGGGGCCTCACCACCGACGCCGTCCACGGGGTCGACCTGCGGGTGCACGCGGGCGAGGTGGTCGCGCTCGCCGGGCTGATCGGCGCCGGCCGCTCCGAACTCGCCCTCGCCCTGGCCGGGGACGCGCCGATCCGCTCGGGCGCCGTCCTGCTGGACGGCGCGCCGCTGCGCCTGCGCGGCCCGCGCGACGCCATCGCGGCCGGGATCGGCCTCGCCCCCGAGGAGCGCAAGGCGCAGGCCCTGCTGCTGCACCGCACCGTCCGGGACAACACCGCCCTGGTCAGCTACCCGGCCCTGCGCCGACGGCGGTTCGTCCGGCGGGCGCAGGAGCGCGCGCTCGCCCAGGACTACGCCGACCGGCTGCGGGTCCGGACCCCCTCGATCGAGGCCGAGGTGCGCACCCTGTCCGGCGGCAACCAGCAGAAGGTGGTGCTCGCCCGCTGGCTCGCCCGCCGCCCCCGGCTGCTGATCCTCGACGAGCCCACCCGGGGCGTCGACATCGGCGCCAAGGCCGAGATCTACCGGATCATCGCCGACCTGGCCCGCGAGGGCGTCGCGGTGCTCGTGGTCTCCTCCGAACTGCCGGAGGTGCTCGGGCTCGCCGACCGCATCGTGGTGATGCAGAACGGCCGGGTGACCGGTGAACTCGACCGTGCCGAGGCCTCCGAGGAGGCCGTGCTCGCCCTCGCCATGGCCGACGACCTGACGGCCCGATCACCATCGGACCCCAACTCCCCGACCGGAGCCGCCTGATGAGCGCCACCGCCGTCCCCGACAACGGACCGGGGCAGGCCCGCCCGGCGCGCCGCGCGCTCGCCCGGCTCGCCTCCCTCGGCGGGCAGAACCTCAGCCTGCTGGGCGCGTTGATCGCCGTCCTCGTCCTGTTCGGCTGGCTCAACGACAACTTCCTGAGCTGGGAAAACATCCAGGTCATCACCGAGGCCGTCACCATCGCCGGCCTGCTCGCCGTCGTCCAGACCGTGGTCATCATCTGCGGCGGCCTGGACATCTCGGTCGGCTCCCAGGCCGGCCTGGCCTCGGTGACCAGCGCGATGGTCTTCACCTCCGCCGGGTCGAGCGCCCCGCTGGGGATCGGCGCGGCCCTGCTGATCGGGGCGGCCATCGGCCTGCTCAACGGCGGCGTCATCGTCTACGGCCGGGTCAACGCGACCATCGCCACCCTGGCCGGGCTCGCCGCGTACAAGGGTCTGGCCCAACTCGTCTCGGGCGGACGCGCCCAGGGCTACGTCCTCGGTGATCCGGTGTTCGTCTTCCTCAGCCGGGGGAAGATCGCCGGGCTGCCCACCATGGTCTGGCTGCTGATCCTGGTCGCCGCGGCCGTCCACGTCCTGCTCACGTACACCGACATCGGCCGCAACGTCTACGCGATCGGCGGCAACCCCACCGCGGCCCGGCTGGCCGGGATCGACCTCAACAAGTACCTGATCGCCGCCTACGTGCTCACCGGCACCGTCGCCGCACTGGCCGGCGTCCTGCTCACCGCCCGCACCGGCTCCGGCCAGCCGGTCTCCGGCAGCGAGGGCCTGGAGCTGCAGTCCATCACCGCGGCCGCGCTCGGCGGCTGCGCGCTCAAGGGCGGCAAGGGCGGCGTCGGCGGCACCCTGCTGGCGGTGGCGCTGCTGGGCGCGCTGCAGAACGGGCTCACCGTCGAGGGCATCAACTCCTTCTGGCAGAACGTCGCCCAGGGCACCCTGCTGGTGGTCGCCGTGGTCGCCCAGCAGCGCCGCAACCGCGAGCGCGCCATCGGCCTGCCCGGCTGAGCGGCGCCGGGCCCGGATTCACCCTTTCGCGTACTTGCCTGACAGGAAAGCAGGGCTTACTTTCCTATCAGGAAAGCAAACGTCCGAAGGGGAGTACAGCATGAGCACGCCCAACCCCTCCGAGGCCCGGGACGCGCTGGACCGCGCCCGCCGGGCCCGTCTCGCCGCCACCGAGTCGCTGCGCGCCCCCTGGTGGGTGTGGGCGGCGTTCGGTGCCGTCATGGCCTCGTTCCTCGCCGCCGACGACTTCGGCCCCACCGCGCGGAGCGCCGCCTCGCTCGGCCTCGGCGCGCTCACCGTCGCGTGGGTCGTCGCCGGGCGGCGCAGCCCCCGGGTGGCCGCCGTCTCCGGCACCCCGCACCGCAGCGCCCTGCCCGGGTACGCGGGGCTCCCGGTGGCGCTGGTCGTGCTGGTCGCGGTCCTCATCGGGTACGGCACCGGCCATGCCGTGCACGGTCTGCTGACGGGCGCCGACATGCCCGCCTGGATCCGCGAGCACCCCTACACCACCGCCGCGCTCCCGTACGCCGTCCTCTACGTCGCCGCGGGACTGCTGGCCGGCGCGGTGCTGCGGCGGCTGGCCCGTCGCACGGCGGCCCGGTGAACCCGACCGGACCGGCCGCCGGCCCCCTGCCCGGCCTGGACCAGCTCCTGCTGGATCCGACCCGGCTGACCATCGTCTCCCTGGTGTCGGCGGCCACCTGGTGCGAGTTCGGCTTCGTCCGCGAACACGCCGGGCTGAGCGACTCGGCCCTGTCCAAGCAGCTCACCACGCTCGGCGGCGCCGAACTCGTCGAACTGCGCAAGGGCCGGGTCGGGGCGCGCCGCTGCACCTGGGTGCGGGCCACCGACCTCGGCCGGGAGCGGCTGCGCGCCCACGTGGCCGCGCTCCAGCGGATCGCCGACCGTGCCGGACCGGCCGCCGCGGAGGGCCCGACCGGCGGCGGCCCCGACAGCGACGGCGGCTCGGGGACCGATCAACCGCTGTAGTACCGCAGTACCGCCCGGCGCCCCGACGGCCCCGGCGTTCGACGACGGGCCCCGGGGCCGACTCCCTATCGTGGTCGGATGATCTCCCACGTCTGGACGCCGTCCTCGTTCTGGACCCCGCCGCTTCCGCTGCTCCCGGGCAACGGCGGCACGGAGACCTTCACCCTCGGCCAGTGCCGGGAGTTGACGCGCCGGGGCATCGACAACCAGGTGGTCACCTTCCGGCTCGGCGAGCAGGACGGCCGGTCGCGGGCGCCCGACGTCCGCTTCACCGGCTACCCGACCCCGGAGGACGTCGGCCTGCTGGCGGGCGAGGTGGTCCTGGCCACCGAGCCGCTGCGGCTCCCGACCGTGCGGGCGCCGCACGTGATGATGCACAACCTCCCGCTGGTCGGCCGGGACACGGCGTTCTACCGGGACGGCTACGCGGGTCACCGGCTGCTCGCGCCCAGCTCCGCCGCCGCCCGCGGCTGGGCCGCCTTCCTGGACCTCGACCCGGCCGGGATCGGCGTGGTCCACCCGTTCGCCGGCGCCGAGTTCGCGGCCGAGCCGGTGCCGGAGCGCGGGGCCGGCCCGGTACGGGTGCTGTTCGCGGGGCGGCTCGGCCCGGAGAAGGGGGTCTACACGCTGTTCGAGGCGCTCCACTCCTTCGCCGGGGACGGGGACTTCGCGTTCACGGTGGTACTGACCGGGGCGCAGGACGCCGCCTATTCCGTGGTCGAGCCGCTGGTGCGGGCCCACCCGATGATCGAGGCGGTGGCACCGCGCACCTCCGCGCGGGAGATGGCGCGGCTGCTGGTCACCCAGGACGTCCTGGTGATGCCCAGTCACAGCGCCCTGTGGGTGGAGCCGTTCGGCACCCTGTCCGCCGAGGCGCAGCACGCGGGCTGCCGGGTGGTGGCCAGTGACCTGGGCGGCCTGCCCGAGTCCGACTGCGGGGGCCTGGTGCTGTGCCGCCCGGACGACCCGCTGGCGCTGGCCCGGGCGATCCGCCGGGCGGGCGCGCTCGGCCGCCTGACCCCCGCCGAGCGCACGGCCGCCGCCCGGCACCGCACGGTGGCGCACTCCGTCGACGAACTGCTGGCCGTGCTGGGCAGCGGGCTGCCCGTCCTCGGCTGACGCGCCGCGGGTCCTGCGCGGGCGAGCGGAGCGGCCCGAACTCCCCGGGCGCAGAAGGTCACTCCACCCCTGCCGCGGCGGCCACCCGGTGGTAGACGGCCAGGATGTCCCCGGCCCAGCGCTCGGCGCCGTAGACGCCCGCGGCCCGCTCCCTGCAGGCCTGTCGCCGCTCGGCCGCCCCCGAGGTCAGCACCTCGACCAGGGCCGTCGCGAGCGCGGCCGGATCCCTCGGCGGCACCAGCACCCCGACGCGCGGGTCGGCGACGCTCCAGCGCAGGCCGCCGACCCGGGTCGCGACCACCGGCGTGCCGCAGGCCATCGACTCCACCGCGACCAGCCCGAAGGGCTCGTAGTGCGAGGGCACGGCCGTGACGTCCGCGGCGCTGTAGTAACGGGCCGTGGCCGCGTGCGGCACCGGTCCGCGCAGCTCCACGCTCCCCGCCAGCCCGTACCGCTCGACCAGGGCCGCCAGCGGGCCGGGGCCGTCCCGCCGCTGCGGCGCCTCACCGCCCACCACGACGAGAACCGCCTCGGGGAGCGCCCGGCGCACCAGGGCGAAGGCCCGGACGAGGTCCTCCCAGCCCTTGCGCGGCTCGAGCCGCCCGACGAACAGGACCACCGGGGCCTCGGCCGGCAGGCCCAACTCGGCGCGGGCGAGGGCGGGGTCGCGCGGCGCCAGGAGGGTGGTGTCCACGCCCGGCGGCACCATCTGCAGCGCGTGTCGTGGCGTCCCCAACAGCCGCTGCAGGTCCGTGAGTTCGCCGGTGCTGCTGGCCACCACGGCGGCGGCGCGCAGACCGATGCGCCGTTCGGTCCGGTGCCTGGCCGCGAAGTGCTCGCCCGCCTCGTCCGCCGTGTCCCGGCCGATCGCCGCCCGGCGCACCGCCCCCAGGGAGTGGTGGGTGTGCACCAGCGGCACCGGGTGACGGTCGGCCAGCCGCAGGGCGGCGACGGCGGAGTACCAGTAGTGACTGTGCACCACGTCGTATCCGCCCGCCTCCTCGTGGAGTCGGACGACACCCTCGCAGAACTCGTCCAGGACCTCGCCGAACCGCTCGCGCGGCAGCGGGCCCACCGGTCCGGCCGGCACCCGGACGGTCCGTGCGCCGGGGGCGATCGGCTCCCGCCGGGCGAGCCCCCGGTCCGCCCAGCGGGTGACGACGTCGACCGTGCAGCCGGCGCCGCCCAGCCGTCGCGCCAACTCCCTGACGTAGACGTTCTGACCGCCGCAGAACTCCCCGCCGGGGGTGGCCAGCGGGTCGGCGTGGTCGGAGATGTGCAGGACGCGCATGATGCCACCTCGGCGGGACGGGGTCGGTCGGTGTCCTCGGACGGGCGTCAGGGCCGCTCGCGGCCGACGTTCTCCTCGAACCACCGGGCCAGGCTAGCCAGACCGGACGTCCTCGGCGGCCGGAATCCCGCGATCCTCCGTGCCCGCGGCCCGATCCGGCCGAGTGCGACGCCGTCGTCGGGCCGCGCGCCCCCGGTCCCACATCCCCGGTCCCCCAGTCCCCAGTTCCGGTCCCCGGTCCGCGGAGCTCAGCGGGCGGGCGGCGCCGTGCTCCCCCGGACGATCAGCTCCGGGCGCATCAGCTGCACCGAGTTGGCCGGGGTGCCGGTCTTGGTGAGGGCGCGCAGCAGCAGTTCGGTGGCCTGCCGGGCCATCTCCCGCTTGGGGATGGCCACCGTGGTGAGCGCCGGGTGGCTGTGCTGGACCTCGGAGATGTCCTGGCCGATCAGCGAGAGGTCGTGCGGCACCGAGCGGCCCGCCGCCCGGGCGGCCTCCAGGGCGCCGAGGGCGAGCACGTCGTGGGTGGCGAAGACCGCGGTGGGTCCCGGGTCCGCGGCGAGCACCGCCTGCGCCGCCGCGTAGCCGCCCGCCGGGGTCGGCGCGGGGGCGTAGCGGACCGCGTCGTCGGGGACGGTGAGCCCGTCCGCGGCGAAGGCCCGGCGGAAGCCGGCCACCCGCGCGGCGTGGGCCGGGCTGGCCAGCACGGCGACCCGTCGGTGGCCGAGTTCGCGCAGGTGGCGACCGGCCAGGTAGCCGGCCCGCTCGTAGTCGATGGTGACCACCGGGAAGCGGTCCGGCGCCTCCGTCTCCCAGGCGCAGAGCACCACCGGGAAGCGGGCGTCGGAGAGCAGCGGGAGGTGGCCGAGGAGGTCCTGGTCGCCGGCGATCAGCAGCGCGTCGACCGAGCGGCTGGTCAGGCCGGCCAGGTGCCGCCGGGCCCGTTCGCCGTCCAGCCGGGTGGTGCAGAGCAGCAGGTGGTAGCCGGCCTCCTCCAGGACGTCCTCGACCTCCTCGACCATCTCCCCGTAGAACGCGCCCGCCACGGTGGGGACGAAGAACCCGACGGTCCTGGTGCTGCCGGTGGCCAGGGAGCGGGCGACCAGGTTCGGGGTGTAGCCGAGCTCCTCGATCGCCGCCCGCACCCGGGCGGCGGTGGTCGGGCGGACCGCGACCCGGCCGGTGATGACGTTGGAGACGGTCTGCTTGGTGACCCCCGCCCGCTCGGCCACGTCCTGCATCGTCACCATCGGCGTTCCCTCGTATTTGACCGGTTAAGGAGAGCAGCTCGCAAGGTAGTCACGCGGCATCACCTCGTCAAGCCGTCCGCTCCCTAAGAACGTTGGCCCACCGGGCACGGAGCGTCAACGGATGATTCGCGTCCCGGATTTCTTCGACCCACCTCTTGTTTTACCGGTCAAAGCCGCACTACGGTTCCGAGCCAGTCGGCGGCCCCGGTGCGACGGGCCCGCCGACCGCAACCCCGCGCGACTCCCGCGCCTCGGAGAGGACACACTCATGGGCAGAACGACGATGCCGTCCCAGCGGGCGGCCGGTGCGGCCCTGGCGGCCGCGCTGGTCGCGGGCCTGACGGCCTGCGGCAGCGGCTCCGGCGGCGGGAACGGCGGCAACGGCTTCACCTACTGGTCGATGTGGCGCGCCGACGAGCCGCAGGCGCAGGTGCTGAAGGGCGCGATCGCCGACTTCACCGCCGCGACCGGCGTCAAGGTCACCGTCAACTGGACCGGTCGCGACATCGCGAAGAAGATCGGCCCGGCCATCTCCGCCAACCAGGCGCCCGACCTCTGGGACGAGTCCAACGACGTGGTCTACGGCTCGGTCGCCGCGGCCGGCCAGGCGCTGGACCTCTCCCCCGTGCTGGACCTCCAGGTCCCCGGCGAGAACGTCCCGGTCTCCGCCGTCGTCCCGGCCAAGTACCTGGAGGTCCTGCCCAAGGACCCGGCCGGCCGGAACCACTACCTGATCCCCTACTACCTGGCCACCACCGGCATGTTCTACAACGCCGCCGACCCCGACCTCACCGCCGCCATGCCGACCCCGCCCGCCGACTGGGCCGGGCTGCTCACGGTGTGCGACGCGCTCAAGGCCAGGGGCAAGGCCTGTCTCGCCTCCGAGGGCGAGGACCCGTGGACCAACGGCCTGTACTTCGACTACCTGCTGAACGCCGCCGGCGTCGACTTCAGCAAGCTCTCCGCCGACAGGTCCGGGGCCCTCTGGGACGACCCGGCCGTGCTCAAGGCGGCCCAGGACCTGGAACAGCTGGTCAAGGGCGGCCACCTGATCGCCGGCTACGACGCCACCAAGTACCCGGCCCAGGAGACCAACTGGGCGAGCGGCAAGGCGGCCTTCTACATGGACGGCAGCTACGTCACCGGCGAGGTCGCCAAGCAGATCCCGGCCGGCTGGAAGTTCGGCTCCATCCTGCCGCCCGGCGCCAAGGCCCCGGACATCTCGCTGTTCGGCTTCTCGATCCCCAAGCGGGCCAGGAACGCGGCCGCCGCCGAGAAGTTCATCGCCTTCTTCCTGCAGAAGAAGCAGGTCTCGGGCATGGCCACCACCGCCCTCAACCTCACCCCGCGCACCGACGTCCCGGCCCCCGCCGGCCTCGAGGACGCCCAGAAGTCGCTCGCCGCCCCGACCGTCCGGCTGCCCTACGACGGCGTGGCCGGCGACTGGTCGGCCAAGGTGTTCGAGCAGAACTTCCTGGACTTCTGGCACGGGAGGACCGACGCCGCCGCGTTCACCGCCAAGTGCAAGGCCGACCAGGTCGCGTACTGGAAGACCCAGGGCTGAGCCGGTGGCGACCACCCTCCAGCACCGACCCCGCACCCCGGGCCTGCGCACCGCCACCGCCCGCCGGCAGCGCGCCGTCGGCCCCCACGAACGCCAACAGCGCCGGATGTTCTGGCCGTTCACCGCCCCCGCGCTGCTCGCCTACGCGGTGCTGTTCCTCGCCCCGGTCGGCTACGCGGTGTGGACCAGCCTGTACAAGTGGGACGGCATGGGCGACATGCAGTGGCGCGGCCTGAAGAACTACCAACAGCTCTTCGACGACCCGGTGTTCCGCACCTCGCTGGTCAACACCCTGGAACTGATGGCGGTCGGCGGCGCGATCACCTTCCTGATCAGCTTCCTGCTGACCCTGGTGCTGCGGGAGATGAAGGGCCGGCTCTTCGCCCGGTCCGTGCTGTTCTTCCCCTCCCTGGTCAACGGCATGGTCTTCGGCATCGCGGCCGGCTTCCTGTTCTCCCCCTCCGGCCCGGTCAACCAGGCCCTGGAGTTCCTCGGGGTGACCACCCCGCCGAAGTGGCTCTCCACCACCAACCTGTTCCCGATGGTCCTCGGCACCGTGATCTGGACCGCCACCGGCTACTACACCTCGATCATCATGGCCGCCGTCGACCAGATCCCGCCGTACCTGTACGAGGCCGCGGAGCTCGACGGGGCGAACGCCTTCCAGCGCTTCCGCCACGTCACCCTGCCCTGCGCCTGGGACGTCATCTCGGTCTGCGCGGTGCTCTGGACGGTCAGCTCGGTGAAGATCTTCGAGCTCATCCTGCTCTTCGGCGGCAGCAGCAACCGCTTCCCCCCGGTGGACAGTTGGAACACCGCCATGTACGTCTACGCCGAGGCGTTCCCGCGGGCGACCGTCCCCCGGCTGGGCGTGGCCACCGCCGCCGCCGTCGTCACCCTGCTGATGGTCACCGTGGTGACCGTCGTGCTGCGCCGGGTGCTGCGCCGCGACCCGATCGAGTACTGACCCGATGACGCTGCTACGAAAGGCCACCACCGTGCCCGGCACCCGCCGATCGGCAGGCCCGGCGGTCAGGATCGGCACCGCGGTCGTCCGGACCGTCGTCGCCGCCAACCTGCTGCTGCTCCTGTGGATCCTCCTCACCTCGCTGCGCGACGGCCCCGACATCCTCAAGCACAACTTCGCCCTCCCGGACGCCCTGCGCTTCGACAACTACCGCACCGCGCTGGACGAGGGCGGCTTCGCCCAGGCCGCGCTGAACAGCGTCGTCGTCGCCGTCTGCTCCTCCCTGCTGGCGATCGCCCTGGCCGCGCCCTGCGCCTACGCGCTGGCCCGGCGCCGCTCCCGCACCTCCTCCTCACTCTCCCTGCTCTTCGCCCTCGGCCTCGGCGTGCCCGGCCAGGTGCTGGTGGTGCCGCTGTTCGTCGGCCTGGCCAAGGTCGACCTCACCGACAGCGACCTCGGGCTCGGCCTGGTCTACGTCGGCCTGGCCATGCCCTTCACCGTCTTCCTGCTGACCGGCTTCTTCTCCGGCATCCCGCGCGCCCTGGAGGAGGCCGCCGTCCTGGACGGCGCCGGACCGCTGCGCACCTTCCTCCAGGTGGTGCTGCCGGTCGCCCGCGGCGGGCTGATCACCGCCTTCCTGCTGCAGTTCATCACCGGCTGGAACGAGACGCTCTTCGCGATCGTGCTGACCAACAGCCAGAGCCAGGTCACCCTCCCGGTGGCCCTCTCCTCGTTCGTCGCCTCCCAGCAGTTCAACGGCCTGGACTACGGCACCACCTTCGCCGGAGTCTGCATCATCCTCGCCCCGATGATCGCGCTGTTCTCCTGGATGGGGACCCGGATCATCCAGGGCATGACGGTAGGGATCGGAAAGTGACCTCCAAGACCTCCAGAACCTCCACGCTGCGCCCGGACCTGCTGCGGATCGACGGGACCGCCGACCCGGTCGCCGGGGTGCTGCCGATCCTGCACGGCCTGACCCCGGCCACCGCCGACGGCGTCGGAGTGGACGAGGAGATGCGCCGCAACCTCGCCTACGGCGCCCCGCCCTCGCTGCTCCCGTACACCCGGCAGGGCGACTACGACCGCCGCCGCGGCGGGCGCGAACTGCCGTCCGTGGTCCTGGAGAACGAACTCCTGACCGCGACCTTCCTGCCGTCCCTGGGCGGCCGGCTGTGGTCGCTGGTGCACCGCCCGAGCGGCCGGGAGCTGCTGCACCGCAACCCCGTCCTCCAGCCCGCCAACCTCGCGCTGCGCGACGCCTGGCTGGCCGGCGGGGTGGAGTGGAACCTCGGCACGACCGGGCACTGGCCGCTCACCTGCGAACCCCTGCACGCCGCCCGGCTCACCGCCCCGGACGGCACCCCGGTGCTGCGGATGTACGCCTACGAGCGGCTGCGGCGGGTGGTGCTGCGCCTGGACGCCTGGCTGCCCGGCGGCTCGCCCGTCCTGTTCGTCCACGTCGAGCTGCACAACCCCGCCCCGCACACCACCCCGGTCTACTGGTGGTCCAACATCGCCGTCCCCCAGGACGCCGGCACCCGGGTCGTCGGCCCGGCGGACCACGCCTTCCACTGCGACTACGTCAGCGACCTCACCCGGGTGGACTTCCCGCACCTGGAGGGCACCGACCGCAGCTACCCCGGCCGCACCGCCCGCGCCGCCGACTACTTCCTCGACCTGCCGGAGGGCGAACGCCGCTGGATCGCCGCACTCGACGCCGACGGCACCGGCCTGGTCCAGGCCTCGACCGACCGGCTGCGCGGCCGCAAGCTGTTCTGCTGGGGCACCTCGACCGGTGGCTGGCAGTGGCAGGAGTGGCTCTCCGGCCCGGACGCGGCCTACCTGGAGATCCAGGCCGGCCTGGCCCGTACCCAGCTGGAGCACCTCCCCATGCCCGGCGGCGCGACCTGGTCCTGGACCGAGGCGTACGGGCGGCTCGACGTCGACCCGGCGGCCGTGCACGGCAGTTGGGCCACCGCCCGGGACACCACCGGTGCCGCCCTCGCCCGGCTGCTGCCGCCCGCCGAGCTGGCGGCGGCCCACCGGCTCGCCGCCGGCTTCGGGGCCCCCGTCGAGCAGTTGGCCGAAGGCTCCGGCTGGGCCGCCCTGGAGATCGAGGCCGGCGAGCTGCCGCCCTCCGCCCTGCTGCCGTTCGGCACCCCCGGCGCCGACCAACTCCCCTGGCAGCGGCTGCTCGCCACCGGCACCCTCCCGGTCAGCGACCCGCCCGCCGCCCCGGTCACCGGCGCCCACTGGCGCAACCGGCTGGAGCAGCACGCCGAGGACTGGCACGCCCGCTACCAGCTCGGTCTGCTGCGCCTCGCCGACGGCGAACCGGACGCCGCCCGCGCGGCCTTCCGGCAGTCGCTCGACGAGCGGCGCACCCCGTGGGCACTGCGGGCGCTGGCCTTCCTCGCCGCCGATCCCCAGGAGGCCGCCGACCTGCTGGCGGAGGCGCACCACCTGCGGCCGGAGCTCCGGGAGTTGACCGTCGAGGCACTGGACGCCCTGCTGGCCGCCGACCGCGCCCGGCAGGCCCTGGCCGTCATCGAGGCGCTGCCCGGGGCGACCCGCGACCACGGCCGGATCCGGCTCGCCGAAGCCACCGCCGCCCACGCCCTCGGCGACGACGAACGGGTGCGCCGCCTGCTCGCCGAGGGCATCCGGGTCGACAACATGCGCGAGGGCGAGGTGTCCCTGGACACCCTCTGGCTCGCCGTCCACCCCGACCTGCCGGTGCCCCCGCACTACGACTTCCGCATGTCGGACGGCTGACCCCGCCCGCACCCCGCACCACCCCCACGAGCCGGTCGGGGCCCCCACCCCGACCCGCCGGCGCCCACCCCCCGACGCCGGCCCACCCGGGGCCCACCCCCAACCGGGGCCCCGAGACCAGAAGGAGTCCCTGTGTCAGCTCCTCGACGAAAAGCACTCGGCGCGGTGACGGCCCTGACCATGGCCCTGGTCGGCGGCACCACCCTCGCCGCCCCGACCGGCGCCTCGGCGACGCCCTCCGCCCCCTCCCCCTACACCGTCACCATCGGCTCCACCGGCCCGTACAACTACGCCGACGACACCCCCGCCACCCCGTACATCGACAAGGACGGCACCTTCCACTTCCAGGAGTCCCACTCGCTCTACGGCGCCACCGACTCCCGGCAGTGGAACTTCTACACCGGCGGCAACTTCGAGACCGCCACCCCGGACTCCGGCCTCGACAACGCCGTCGACCCGGCCAACCCGAACGACCGGAACAACGACACCACCTGGCGCTGCAACCACAGCCCGACCGGCGTCAACTCGACCTCCACGCCCACCGGTTCGGGTTACTCCCAGCCCAACTACTGCGACCTGGTCGGCGTCTGGGTCGACCCGGACACCGGCGACTGGCACGGCCTGGTGCACAACGAGTTCACCCCCCGGCCGTTCGGGGACGGCCTGCACTACGACGCGATCGACACCGCCGTCTCCCACGACCAGGGCCACACCTGGACCATCTCCGGCCACGCCATCACCTCCCCCTACAGCACCACCCGGGGCGACAACGCGGCCTTCCCGAACCAGACGTACAACTACGGCGACGGCGACCAGCGGCTCTTCGTCGACACCGCCTCCGGCTACTTCTACGTCTTCTACGGCTCCCGGATCGTCCCCAAGGCCGGCGTCGGCGGAAGCAACGGCGGCCTGGCCCACGTCGCCCGCGCCCCGATCTCCGGCAAGATGGCGGCCGGCACCTGGCAGAAGTGGTACGACGGCGCCTGGACCCAGCCCGGCACGGGCGGCCTGGAGAGCAACATGGTCCCCGCCACCACGGCCGCCCCCAGCGGCTACACCCCGGTCGCCCGGGACTACAACCCCGCCAACACCGGCTCCGTCGACCAGCAGGTCGCGGCCGGGGTGCTGCCCGCCAAGTCGCCGCTGTTCATCATGAACGTCTCCTACGACGCCTACCTCGGCCTGTACATCGGCGAACCCGAGGTGGTCTCCGGCACCGCGCCCCAGCAGTTCTACGTCACCGACGACCTGGCCACCCAGCGGTGGCGCCTGGCCGGCGACTCCGGCAGCTACACCTCCGGCTCCTGGTACCGCTGGATGCTGGACAGCGCCAACCTCACCAGCACCACCATCATCGGCAAGACCTTCCGCTCGTACTGCTCGATCGCCTGCGCGAGCTCGGACGGCGAGTACGCCGATGTCACCGTCGACTCCACCACGCCCGCCGCCGCACCCTTCGACCCGGCGAGGACCTACCGCATCGCCAGCGGCGACGGCCGGGTCCTGGCCCAGACCGCGAGCGGCTCCGCCACCACCTCCACCGCCGCCCCCACCGGAGCCGCCCTGGAGACCTGGACCTTCACCGGCAACGGCGACGGCTCCTACCGGATCGCCAACGCCGGCAGCGGACGGCTCCTCGGCGTCGACGCCACCACCACGGCGGGCCGCGCCTGGGGCGCCCGACCCACCGTCACCGCCCCGGCCACCGGCACCGCCGCCGTCGGCCAGCAGTGGTTCGTCCTGCCCGACACCACCGGCACGGGCGGCTACCGCCTGGTCAACCGCTACAGCGGACTCGTCCTCGGCCTGACCACCGACCACGGCGGCACCGCCGAGACCACCGCACCCCGCAACTGGACCGACACCACCGGCAGCGCCGTCGGCGGCGGCCGCACCGCCGGGCAGCAGACCCTCACCATGACCGCCGTCGGCACCGCCCCCGCCACCCTCGACGGCACCCACACCCTCACCACCGGCGGCAAGGCCCTCGACGACCCCGGCCACAGCACCACCCCGGGCACCCGGCTGATCACCTGGACCGCCAACGGCGGCGCCAACCAGAACTGGCAGTTCACCCGGCAGCCCGACGGCTCCTACCAGCTCGCCAACGCCGAGTCCCGCCTCTGCGCCGACGACGAGGGCGGCGCCACCGCCCCCGGCACCGCCGTCATCCAGTGGACCTGCACCGGCAACGACAACCAGCACTGGGCGGCCTCCCGCCTCCCGGACGGCGGCTACACCCTCACCAACGTCCACACCGGCCTGCTGCTCACCACCGCCTCCGCCGCCAACGGCGCTGCGGTCACCCAGCAACCGGACACCGGCTCCCCGCTCCAGCACTGGACCGTCGGCTAGGCCCGGTCCGTTCCCGGCCACCCCACCGGCCGCCGCCCACCCCCGGGCGGCGGCCCTCGCCGTCCCCGACCCGCACCCCGCGATCCGCCCGATGGTCCGGACGGGGGAACGGCGGCCGCCGCCCAGCGGTTCGGGCGGCGGCCGCGGAGCGGGCGTTCGTACTGTGCTGCGGCAGGTTCCCAACTCCCGTCGCGCGGGCGCTCCCCCTCCACCGGCCGCACTCCGGCGGTCGGCAGCGGCGGTCCGGTGGGGGTCGGAACCGTCGTGTGTCCCGGTCGGTCCGAACATGAGGACGTCGATGCGCCGCACCACCCAGCCGGCCTCGGGCCTCGTTCCGTTGCTGCTCGCCGCCGCCACCGTGCTGGCCGTCCCGTCCCCCGCCCACGCCGACACCCTGCCGGGCCCGGGCTTCCCCCCGCGCTACACCGCCCCGTTCCTCGGCACCTGGGGTTCGGGGGACGCCCTGACCGAGGCCCACCGGGCCACCGGCCTGGACCACTTCACGCTCGGCTTCGTCCTCAGCGACGGCGGCTGCAACGGCGCCTTCGACGGCACCATCCCGGTCACGGAGGAGGGGTGGCCGGACGCGGTGAGCCGGCTGCGGGCCGGGGGCGGCGACGTCATCGTCTCCTTCGGCGGTGGCTTCGGCACCGAGCTCGCCCAGGTCTGCGACTCGGTGGACTCGTTGAAGGCCGCCTACCGGCGGATCGTCGACGCGCTCGACCTGACCAGGATCGATTTCGACGTCGAGGGCGCCGCGGTGGACGACGCCGCCTCGGTCGATCGCCGCGACCGGGCCGTGGCCGCCCTGCAACGCGAGTACGCGGCCGCCGATCGTGCCCTGCACGTGCACTACACGCTCCCCGTCAACCCCGACGGCCTGTCACCCGACGCCGTCCGGCTGCTGCGCAACGCCAGGGAGCGGGGCGTCACCGTCTCCGTGGTCAACATCATGACCATGGACTACGGCCCCGACCTGGACATGGGCGCCACGGCCGTCGAGGCCGCCGACGGGCTCCTCGGACAGCTGGCGCAGATCTGGCCCGAGAAGACCACCGCCGAGCTGTGGGGGATGCAGGGCAACACCCCGAGGATCGGGGTGAACGACTTCACCAACGAGGTCTTCTCCGCCGAGGACGCCAGGACCCTGGCCGCCTTCGCCGACGCCAAGGGCATCCAGTTGCTCGCCTTCTGGTCGGTCGACCGCGACCGGGCCTGCCCGACCGACGGCGAGCTCAGCGAGACCTGCAGCGGCGTGCCCCAGCAGCCGGCCGCGTTCTCGCACCTGCTCGGCCGGGCACGGCCCCGACCCGTTCCCGACCGGTGGCCGACGGCCTGCTCCGGCCTCGGCCCCTCGTTCCCGGCCTGCACCGGCCCGCTCACCCCGCCCCCGGGGGCCCCGTTGCCCTTGCCCTTGCCGTTGTTCGCGACACCGGGGCGGCCCGCCCGCACTCCGGCGGACGGCTGGTGCGGCGACGGACGGACCCGGAGCGTCTGGGCCCGGCGGGTGCCCTCCTGCCCGCCGCCGCCCGGCCCCTGAGCGCCCGCCACCCCACGGCGGCGGAGCGGTCCGGGGGGGCCACCGGGCGGTGGGTGGTGGGCGTCGGCTCCCCCACCCCGTCGGCCGGTCGGGGGAAGCACCGCACCGGACGGCCGTCCTAGCGTCGGTCGGGACGGCGCGGCGCAGGGCGTCCGCCGCCCCCGGGCGGAGAACCACCGCACCGCGGAGGCCACTTCAGCTGCACAGCTCAGAACGAAGGAGGCGGGTCGCATGTCCGACCTCTCCCACCACTCCCAGGACCTGTCCGACCACCCCGACGTGTCCGAGATGCGGGCCAGGTACGCCCGCGTCCTGGACGGCCCGAAGGCGAGGGCGGTGGCGGGCGCACTCACCCTCACCGGGCTCTACCTGGCCGTCTCGGGCTGGGTGGTCCACTTCGACGCGAGCAACCGCGCGCTGACCACCACCAACCTCGTCCTCGGCATCGCCGTCGCGCTCCTCGGCATCGGCCTGTCCGTCGCCCCGGACCGGATGCCGGCCCAGGCCCGGGCCGCCGTCCCGGCCGGGGTGTTCCTGGTGATCTCGCCCTGGGTCGTCACGGCCGGGCACCACGCCTCGGCCGGAATGATCTGGAACAACGTGCTCATCGGGGCGCTGAGCTGCGTGCTGGCGATGACGGCGGCCGGACTGGTCGGCCACGCCACGGACGACGGCCCGGCCCGTCGACGGCCCGCCCACCGGTACTGACGTACGCCGGCCGCGACGAAGGGGCCCGGGCCGCCCGGCAACAGGCCGCCCGGGCCCCTCCCCGTCCACCTTCAGATCTCCTGGCCGGTGGGTCGGACCGTCACGGCAGTGATGTCGACGCCGGGCGGCCGGGTCAGGGCCCAGACGATCGAGGCGGCGGTCTGGTCGGCCGTCAGCATCGGGGCGTCGTCCGGTCGGGGCGTGCCGCCGGGCCGGTCCCAGTAGTCGGTGTCGACCCGGCCGGGGGCGACGAGGGTGACGCCGATGCCGGATCCGGCCACCAGGCGACGGGTGTTCTCCGCCAGGGCGGTCACCGCCCACTTGGTGGCGCCGTAGAGGTTGCCGGGCATGGTGACCTGCCCGGCGACGCTGCCGACCAGCACGATCCGGCCGCGGGTGCGGGTGAGTTCCGGCAGCGCGGCGTTGATCAGCAGGGCGGGGCCCAGCACGTTGGTGAGCACCATGGCGCGCCATTGCCGGGGGTCGCCGTCGGCCAGCGTGCCGGCCGCGCCGAAACCGGCGTTGGCCACGGCGTTGTCCAGCCGACCGAACCGCTCCACGGTGGCCGCGACGGCCGCCCGCACGTCCGCGGGCTCGCTCGCGTCCCCGGGCACGGCGAGCACCGCCCCGGGGCGGGCGAGGTCCTCGGCGAAACGCCGGAGCCGCCCCTCCCCGCGCGCGGTGACCGCGACCCGGTGACCGAGCCCCAGCAGCAACCGGGCCGTCGCGGCACCGATCCCGCTGCTGGCGCCGGTGATCAGGGTGACCGGGTGGTCCGTCATCGTCCGCCTCCGCGGTGGGTGGGGCAGGACGCCGGGTCCGCCGGCAGCCGGTCGACCGCGGAGGGATCGCTCCGCCCGGCACCGCCGGGGCCGTGGCGGTACTCCCGCTCCTTCGCCCTGATCCGGTCCAGCCCGACGAGCTCGTTGAACTGCCCGAAGTCCACCATCTCCGCCGCCAGGGCCGACACGTCGCCCGTGGCGAGCAGGCCGGTGACGACATCGGTGACGGCACGGGCGATGGTGTACGAGGCGATGGTGGGATAGATCACCATGGAGAAGCCGAGCCCCTGCAACTCCCCGGCGGTGAGCAGCGGGGTGGCGCCACCGGGGATGATGTTGGCCATGGTGGGGATGCCGCGCGCGGCGGTGATCTCACCGGCGATGCGCCGCAGTTGCTTCTCGGTGGTCGGCGACTCGACGAAGACGGCGTCGGCTCCGGCATCGACGTAGCGGTGGGCCCGTGCCATGGCGTCGTCGATGCCGTGCACCGCCAGCGCGTCCGTGCGGGCCGTGATCAGCATCTCCCCGTCGGAGCGGGCGTCGACCGCCGCCCGGATCTTGGCGACCATCTCCTCGACGGGGACCACGCGTTTGCCGTTCATGTGCCCGCACCGCTTGGGCGACGGCTGGTCCTCGACGAACAGGCCCGCCACACCGGCCCGTTCGAGCTGCCGCACGGTCCAGGCGACGTTCGTGGCATCGCCGTAGCCGTTGTCGGCGTCGGTGAAGACCGGGATGTCCACCGCGTCGACGGTCCGCCAGGCCGCGTCGACCATCTCCTTCGCGCCGAGCACCTCGAGGTCCGGAAGCCCCAGCAGCGCCGCCGAGTTGGCGTAGCCGCCCAGACCCACGGCCCGGAAGCCGGCCCGCTCGATGATCCGCGCGCACAGCGGGTCATGGGCGACGGGCACCAGCAGGATCTCCGGGGCGGCCAGGTCCTCGCGGAACAGGCGACGCCTGCGGGTCACCGCGGCCGTCCCGGCGGGCCCTTCCGCTCCGGACCGGCCCGGTCCGGCACCGCCGGCGACGGCCTGCGCAGCACCGTATCGACTGTCACACATCACAACCTCCCAGGGGACGAACCGCCGGCGCCCGTGTACGCACCGGTCCTCCTCGAGCCTGCCGCCGGGACGGGGCGGCACGGGTCGGCCGATCGGACCCCGTGCCGGATGAACGGCCGCGGCGGGCGGGGCCGCGCGCGTGACACGCGGGCCCTCCCCCGGTGCGGGGCCCGATCGGCCGACCCGCCGGGCCCCGCTCCCCCGGCACCCTTCGACGAGGACCCGGCCCACAGGCGGTGCCGGCCGTCCCCACCGGGAGGTTGTGATGAGTGGAGGTTGTGATGAGTGACCGACGAAACGTGCGCGCCCGGGCCGCTTCCGGCGCCCTGCCGCTGGTGATCGCCCACCGCGGCGGCGCCGGCGAGGCACCCGAGAACACCATGGCCGCCGTGCACACGGCCCTGGACGCCAGCGCCGACCTGCTGTGGCTCAGCGTCCAGTTCAGTGCGGACCGGGTACCGGTGCTCCACCGGCCCTCCCGGCTGGAGGAATTGACGGACGGCACCGGCACGGTGGGCGAGCACACCGCCCGCACCCTGACCCGCCTGGACGCCGCCCACCACTTCCGGCACCCGAACGGCACCGTCCCCTACCCCCCGCACGACCCGCTCACCGCGCTGCCCACCCTGGAGGCGGCGCTGTGCGCCCTGCCGCCGTACCTGCCCGTCGTCCTGGACCTGAAGTCCCCCGCCCGGCCGGCTCCGGCCGGTGGGCCCCCGCCGCTGACCGCGCTGCTGGACCGCCTGGCGGGCGAGGGCGTGCCCACCTGGTCGCGCATCCTCTTCTACTCCACCCGGGACGCCGACCTCCACGCCCTGCGCGCCCACCCGGACGCCCGCACCTTCGAGCCGCGCGGCACCACCCGCACCCGGCTGCTGCGCGCACGCCTGAGCGGCGGCTTCCCCCACCCGCCGGCCCCGGGGACCTGGGCGGGCTTCGAACTGCGGCGGGACCTCACCGTCGGCGAGTGCTGCGCCCTCGGCCCCTGCTCCAGCAAGGTGCCGGACGCGATGCTGTGGAACCGGTCGGCCGTCGACGGGTTCCACGAACTCCCGGACGTCACCGTGGTGTTCTTCGGCATCGACACCCGCGAGGACTTCGCCACCGCCGCCGCTCTGGGGGCCGACGCCGTCCTCACCGACGTCCCGGCGGCCATGGCGGCCTACCGCAGCGCCCTGGCGGCCTCCCCCGCGCGCGGCTCCGCTCCGACCGGGGCCGTGCGCTGAGACCCGCCCGGCGCCTCCGTTCAAAGGGGGGCCGGGCGGGTCCCGGTGCACGGTCGTCCCGCTGCACGGTCTTCTCAGTGCTCGGTCGTCTCAGCGCACGGTCACGGTGAAGACCGGGGAGGTCACGGAGCCGATGGTCATGCGCAGTTGGTTCACCCCCTTGATGCCGAGCTCCACCCGCATCCGGTAGCCGCCGTGGTGGTCGGTGTGCACCGAGGCGGGCAGCGGGACGAACCTGCCGTGCTGCTCCTGCTGCAGCGTGACGGTGCTGCCCGGGGCGATGCCGCTGGTGGTCCCGGAGACGTGGAACGGGTGCCAGGCCTGCACCGACTTCACCGACGGGACGGCCGTGACGGCCGTGTGCACCGCGGACCTGTGGGCCGGCGCGACGCAGGCGGGGCCGTGCCGGTGGTGCCCGTGCGGGCAGGGACCGCAGCGCGCCGCGTGCCCGGCGGGGGCGCCGCCGGGCTCGGCCGGCACCGCGTTGCCACCCGTCCCGATCGGGACCCAGCGGCCGTCGATCCGCACGTAGTGGATCTGGGCGTCGGTCGGCCCGGAGGTGCTGCCGCCACCGCCCGCTCCGGCAGCGGCGGGCCGCGCGGCGCCGGCCTGCGGGTGCCCGCTCTGTCCGGTGGTCGTCGCCGCTGCGGAGCCGGCCAGGCCCAGGGTGGCGGCGACCGCCGCACCGGCGGCCGCGAACCGCATCGTCCTGTGGTTGCTCCCCATGAATGCGCTCCTCTCGGGGAGGGCGGCGGCCCGCCGCCGCCCGGCCGACCGTGCCGGGGCGCGGTCGGGTCCGGGCGGACGGGTGCCGTCGCTCGGGGTGTGGAACGGAAGGCGGATCCGGGTCGCGGCGCTCGGCCGGTGCCCCCTCCGGGCGCACTCCCCCGGCGCCTCGCACCGGCCGGACACCGAAGCGATCCGGTCCGTCGCCCCCAGCCTGCCGCTTCCCCCGCCCCGCGGTGTCCGCCGTTCGGTCCATGCGGGGGAGGACCCCCGCTCCCCCGGCCGGGGCCCGCTTGCGACCGGGCACTGCGCCCCGGAAGGTGGGCCCATGACCGAGTCCCGACCCGTCCGCCGGGTACCGCCGAGGCCCGCCCCCGCGGCCCGGGCCGACGGGGCGTAGCGGCGTGCGTCCGCCGCCCGGACGGCCGTGGTACCGGTCCGTGCTGCGCAGCGATCCGCTGCCCGGCGCGCTGGTGGTGCTGACCGTGATGACCGGCATGCTGGACGCGATCAGCTACCTCGGGCTGGGCAAGGTGTTCCTGGCGATGATGACGGGCAACGCCATCTTCCTCGGTCTGTCGATCAGCGGGGTGACGGGCTTCTCGACCCTGCGGGTGCTGCTGGCCTTCGCGTGCTTCGCCACCGGGATCGTGCTGGGCACCCGGGCCGGGCGGGTCGCCGAACGACGCGCCCGCCGGCACTGGTTCTTCCACGCGATGGCGGTCGAGCTCCTGGTGCTCGCGGTCGCCACCGGGCTCGCCTTCCTGGTGCCCGCCGCCGGCACGCCCGCCCGGACGGTGGTCATCGCCCTGCTGGCGCTCGCCATGGGCGCGCGCTGCGCCACGGTCCGTCGCCTCGCCGTCCCCGACCTGCCGGTGACCGTCGGGCTGACGGGCACGCTCATCGCCCTCGTCCAGGACTCCCCGCTGACCGGCGGGGCCGACGCGCTCGCGCTGCGCAAGGCCGGTGTGGTGCTGGCGATGCCCCTGGGGGCGGCCCTCGGCGGCCTGCTGATGACCGCGTTCGGGCTGGGCTGGTCGCTGCTGGCGGCGCTCGGCCTGGTGCTGCTCGTCACGGCAGGAGTGTGGTGGCACCCGGCGGGCCCCGCGAGGCGCGGCTGACCGCCGGCGGTCCCGCACGGCCGGACCGCACCGCGGGGCGGACCGGCTCCCTCGGCGGGCGATCGTTGTCCCCCGGCGGATCGGCCGATCCGGGGACCTTGTCGCCGCTCCTCCGTCCATAACGTGGACGGCGGCCCCGCGGACGGCGATCGCCCGACGGCGAACCCTCCCCCGGGGCCGCTCACGACGGAACCGCACGACGGGAGAGAACGATGTCGGTACTGGTGAAGCGCGTGGTGGTCGGGGTGGACGGCTCGCCCGGCAGCCTGGCGGCACTGGAGCGGGCCGCGCACGAGGCGATCCGCCACCACGCCCAGCTGTGCCCGGTCCTGGCCTGGGACCTTTCGGGCGGCGAGGCGCTGCACTCCTCGCAGCCGACCCTGTTCCCCGCCTTCCTCGAAGTGCCCCGACGCGCCGAACGGGAGGCCGAGAAGCGGCTGGCCGAGGCCTGTGACGCCGTTCTCGCCCGGATCCCGGACGAGGTGAACGTCTGCCCCCAGGTCCTCAGGGCGGACCCCGGCCCGGTCCTGGTCGCCTGCTCGCGGCACAGCACCGACCTGCTCGTGCTGGGCGTGGGCGACCACGGGCTCCTGCACCGACTGCGCCGCCGCTCCGCCCGCCGGCACTGCCTGCGGCACGCCCGGTGCCCGGTCCTCGTGGTCGCCGGTCGCGGGCACGGCTGCCGCGCGTCCGGGAGCGAGGGCGGTTGCCGCGCGTCCGGGAGCGAGAGCGGCTGCCGCGCATCCGGGGCCGGGAGCGGGCGAGGCGACCGCGGGCTCACCCCACCGGGCGGCGACCGGGCGACGGCCCTCTCCTCGGCGCGCGAGCTACCGATCCCGATGCGACTGCGGTAGACCGACCCGCCCACCGGCACCGACCGCGGCGATGGGGCCCGGGTCGCCTGGCACAACAGGCCACCCGGGCCCCGCCGTGTCCGGGGGCACCGTCCCCGCACTTCCGAACCCCCCACCCCGACCGCTGGAGCAGTCGTGCTCAACGCCTACCGTGACCTCTTCGCCGTCCCAGGAACCCGCCTGCTGGTGACCGCGGGCCTCGCCGCCCGCGCGCCACGCGCGATGGTGGGCCTGGGGATCGTCGGCATGGTGTGCCAGCGCACCGGGAACTACGCGCTCGCCGGGGCCCTGTGCTGCTGCTACTCGCTCTCCGTCGCCGCGGCCGGCCCGCTGGTCGCCCGCGCCGTCGACCGCCACGGGCAGCGCAGGGCGGCCCGGGCCACCACCGCGGCCGGTTCCGGCGCCCTCGTGGCCCTGCTGCTGTGCAGCGCGCTCGGCGCACCGCTCTGGACACAGTTCCCGTGGGCGGTCGTGGCCGGTGTGCTGCCCAACGTCGGCGGGATGATGCGGGCGCGCTGGCAGGCGCGCTACCGCGAGGGCCCGCGCCTGCACACCGCGTTCTCGATGGAGTCGGTGGCCGACGAGGTCAGTTTCGTCATCGGCCCGATCCTCGCGCTGTCGCTGGCCACCCAGGTGTTCCCGGAGGCCGGGGTGGCGGTCGCGCTGCTCTGCACGCTGGCGGGCACCTGGGTGGTCACGGCCCGGCGCGGCACGGAACCGCCGGCCCGGCCCGTGGAGGGGGCGCACCGGGGCTCGCTGCTGGTGCGCCGTCCCGGGCTCTCCGTGCTGGTGCTCGTGTTCTGCGCCTTCGGCGCCGTCTTCGGCGCGATCGAGGTGATCACCGTCGCCTTCGCCACCGCGCACGGCCACCGGGCGGCGGCCTCCTTCGCCCTGGCCGGGTTCGGCGTGACCAGCGGTACGGCGGGCCTGGTGATGGGGGCCTGCCGGGGGCGGTTCCTGACGCCCCGTCATCTGACGGTCGGGCTCGGCGTGCTGGCCCTGAGCCTGGTTCCGCTGCTCGTCGTCGGATGCCTGCCGGTGCTGGTCGCGGAGCTGCTGCTGACCGGGCTGTTCATCTCCCCGAACGTCATCATCGCCAACGCCCTGGTGGAGCGGATCGTCCCGCAGTCCCGACTCAACGAGGGCCTCACCTGGCTGCTGTCGGGCACCAGTCTCGGGGTGTCGCTGGGCTCGCTGGTCGGCGGTCTCGCGGTGGACCGGGTCGGCACCCCCACGGCGTACGCGGTGCCGGTGGCCTTCGGCCTGGGCAGCGCCCTGATCGCCGCCGCCGGCTGCCGGCTCCTGGGCCGGGCCGTGCGGCGGCCGTCCCGCCCCTGCGCGGGGACGGCCCCGGACCGGGCGGCCGTTCCGGACCGGGCCGCCGTCACCGACGCCGAGGAGGACGTGCCGAGCCCGGCGGCCCGCTGAGCCCCGACGGGCGGCGCCCGCCCGACCGCGTTCGGAAGCGGTCCTCAGCGCACGCCCGTGCTCCCGCTCAGCGGCACCGCCGCCGTCCGCACGGCGACGGGCACGACGGCGAGCACGACGGCGAGCACGACAGCGAACACGACGGCACCCGGGGCGATGTGCCCCGGGCGCCGTCGTGCCCGGCGGGCCGTCTCCGGCGGTGCCGGTCGGCCGGACCCGTCACGCGGGCCGCTGCCCCGCCTCCGGGACCACCACCACCTGGCAGCCGGCGTGCTTCATGCAGTGCCTGGCCGTGGGGCCGATCCGCGGCCCGAACACCCGGCGGCGCCGGGTCCCCAGCACCAGCAGGGCGGCGCCCCGCGACCGGCCGGTCAGTTCCTCCTGGGTGTTGCCGAGCAGCAGTCGCCGGCGGACCGGTACGGCGGGCCGGTCCCCGACCACCTCCGCGACGGTCCGGGCGAGCGTGCGCCCCGCCGCCGCCTGTTCCGCCCGGACGTCCGGCCGGGCCATCGCCGCGCCGTACATCACCGGGTAGAGCCAGCAGGTCACCGCCTCCACCTCGCCGCCGGTCGCCCAGGCCTCCTCGACCGCCCAGGCCAGCGCCCGCCGCGAGGCCGGGGAACCGTCGACCCCGACCACGATCCGGCGCCCTCCCGTGGGGCGGGTGCCCGGCGCGGCGTGCCCGCGTCCCGTCTCCGTGGACCTCATGGCTCACACCTCCTCGGCCGGCGCGACCAGCACCGGGCACGTCGCGTGCTGCACGCAGTGCCGGCGCACCGGGTGCCGGTGCAGCCAGGCGGGCTTGCGGGCGCTCGTGCCGACGACCAGCATCGTGTGGTCGTCGGTCGCGCAGTCGACCAGGACCGCGCCCGGCTCGCCGCGGATCACCTCGGGTTCGACCACCAGGCCGGGGAAGTCGTCGGCCAGCGCCTGTTCGCAGGCCTGGGCCAGCCGGAACTCGGCCGCCTCCACCCAGATCCGCCGGTACGCGGGCGGCGACGGCCAGCGCCGTTCGAGGCCCTCGCCCTCCGGCGGCGCGAACACCAGCACCGGCCGCAGCACGGCGCCGCGGCGTTCCGCCTCGTCCGCGCCGAGCCGCAGGGCCGCCCGGCCGGCGGCCGAACCGTCCACCCCGACGATGACCTGCTTCACCTCTGTGACCATGGCTGTTCAGCCTCTCTTCCGTGCTCTGTGGACACCCTCCACGCTAGGAAGCGCAGGCCCGCGCCGAAGTCCTCCGATCGGTGGTCGGGACGGGTGACGGCCGGCCGCCGGACACCCACGCCCCGGTCGCCGCCTCCCCCGGCGACCCCTGTCCGCTGCCACCGGCGACCGGCGGCGCCGACGTCCTCCGGCCGGTCCGCCGATCGGCGGACCGGACCGGGCCCGTCGGATTCCTAACGTGGTGGGTGGCCCCCCGGTCCGGGGCCGCAGCCGAGTGCAGGGGCAACCCCTGCCGGAGTCCGAGGAGGACGAGAGATGTCGATGATCGTCGAGCGCGTCGTGGTCGGTGTGGACGGTTCCGAGGGGAGCCTGGCGGCCCTGGAGCTGGCCGCCGAGGAGGCGGCCCGCCACCACGCGCAGCTGTGCCCCGTCCTGGCCTGGGACGTCCCGGGCGGCGAGGCCATGCCCTCCTCGCAGCCGGTGCCGTTCCCGACCTTCGAGGACACCGTCCGGCAGTGCGAGCAGCGGGCCGAGCGCCGGATGGCGAAGGCCTGCGAGGCCGTCCTCGCCTCGCTCCCGGCCGATGTCGAGGTCCGCCCCAGCGTGCTGCGGGCCCAGCCCGGGCCCGCCCTGGTCGCGCTCGCCCGGCACGACACCGACATGCTCGTGGTCGGCGTCGGACACCGCTCCCTGGGCGAACGGCTGCGTCACCGTTCGACCCGCCGGTACTGCCTCAAGCACGCCGAGTGCCCGGTGATGGTGGTGACCGACGAGCCGTCCACCACCGGGCGGGACGACGGGCCGACCTGCGGGCCGGCGGCGGCCGCCGACCGCGACCTGCCCACCACCGGACCCCGCTGAGGGCCGGGCCGAAGCCACCGGAAGGGAACGCCCATGAGCACCACCATCACCCGCGTCGTGGTCGGGGTCGACGGCTCCCGGGACAGCCTGCTGGCCCTGCGGACGGCCGCCGAGGAGGCCCGCCGCCACCGGGCGGAACTGAAGCCCGTGATCGCCTACTCCTCGCCGCAGGGCGAGTACCTGGACTTCCGCTTCCCGCCCGAGGGCGGGATGGCCAAGCTGCTGCACGACAAGGCGCGCGACCGCCTGATCACGTGCTGCGCCCGGGCCCTCGGCGGTGCACCGGAGGACCTGACCTGCTCACCCGTCGCCGTGCTCGGCCCGGTGGGCCCCGTCCTGGTCGGCATGGCCCGGAACGCGGGCACCCTGCTGGTCATCGGCGGCGGCTCGCACGGGCTGCTCCACCGGCTGACCGAGAGCTCCGTCCGCAACTACTGCGTCCGGCACCACCAGGGGCCGGTCCTGGTGGTCCCGCTGCCGGGTGCCGTCCCCGCCGAGGACCGGTGGGCGGAGCGGGACGTCCCGGGCGGCGCCCCGACCACCCCGGGGCCGTGGCCGGGCCGGTCACCGGCCGGTGGGGCGCGGTCCGAGCGCCTGTGACTCGACCCTCGGCAGGATCACCACCCCCACCACCACGAGCGCCGCGCCGACGGACGCCGGGAGCAGCCACCACCCGGTGCGCACGTCCTCCCGGTACAGCATCAGGCCCAGGACGAGGCTGATCACGGCGTCGCCCAGGGTGAGTGCCGGCTGGGAGGCCAGCAGCGGGCCCGATTCGACCGCGTTGGACAGCAGGAACAGCGAGCAGACGCCCACCCCGGCGAAGCCGTAGGTCTGCCAGCAGGTGAGGAAGGCGACGACGCCGTGCCCGGCGGTCGCGGTGGCGGACTTCAGCAGCGCGGCGGTCAGCGCGTAGCCGATCGCCGCCGCGGTGCCGAACAGGGCGGCACGGGCCCTGCCCCGGCCGAACCGCAGTGCGGTCAGCACGCACCCGGCCGTCGCACCGCCCGCGGCCACCAGGGTGGGCAGCCACAGCACCATCGGCGCGTGGTCCCGGCCGCCGGACGGGCTCGCCGCGCCCAGGGCCAGGGCGATGCCGACGGTCACCGAGCCGATCCCCCACCAGCCCGACGGCGGCAGTCGGCGCCGGAAGGCGGCACAGGCGATCAGCAGCACGAAGGGCAGTTCGATGACGAAGATCGGCTGGACCAGGGCCAGGGAGCCCATCGCCAGCGCCAGCGCCTGGAAGAGCGCCGCGCCCAGCACCGCCGCCATCCCGCCGAGCCAGACCCGGTCCCGCAGCAGGTCACGCATCAGCCGCAGGCTGAACGCGTCGCGGTGCGGCACGTCCCGGGCGGCGGCGCGCTGGAGCACCATCGCGGAGGCGTTGCTGAGCGCGGCCAGCACGGCGAAGGCGACGGCGAGCCAGGTCACCGGGCCGGGCCCCGGTGGCCTCCGGGCCCCGGTGTCGGAGGCCACCCCTCGCTCCGGGCCGCGCGGGAGCGGGCGGTGTCGGCGGCGACCGCGGCGAGCCAGGCCTCCGTGTCGGCCACCAGCAGGGCTTCGGCCGGCGCCGGGTCGGCGTGCCCGTGATCGGTGGGCCCCGTCGACCCCGGGCCCTCGGCGGCCGGGCCGGGGCGGCCCCGGTCCCCTGCCCCGCCCGCGCGCAGCTCGGCCGCCGCCCGTTCGCAGGCCGCGCGGACCAGGTCCGCCCCGGCGGTGAGGCGCTCGACGACGGCCGGTGCCGCGGCGGCCACGGCCGGACCGGCGGCCTCGTGCCGGGCCAGCAGCAGCGAACCGCCGGTGAGGACGTCGTAGCCGACGAGCATGCTCGCCCCCCACGGCGGGTCGCCGACCGTCCGGTACATCCGCTCGCCCCGGTACTGCAGGTGGGTGCTCTGGGCGAGCAGCAGGGCCCGCCGGGTCGCCGCCAGCGGCGCCGTCGGGGGCACCGGCCCTCCGCAGAGCCGGTCGGTGACGGCACGGACGCCCTCACCGCTGCGGACGAGCAGGTCGGCGACGTCGGAGCGGAGCTGGCCGTGCGCACCCCTGGGCCAGGCCACCAGCGCGGCGGCCGTCCCGATCAGTCCGCCCACCAGCACGTTGACGACGCGCAGGGTGGGGATGCCCCAGTCGGCGTCCGTGACCTGGCCGAAGATCAGCACCATCGCCAGGGTGATCATCCCCTGGATCCACCACGGCTTCAGCAACGGGCAGACGGTGAAGCCGACCAGGAAGGCGATCGGGGTCACCACGGCGTAGAAGGCCGGGTTGTGCCCGACGAGCGTCAGCATCGCCACCGAGACCAGGGCGCCGCCGACGGTCCCGACCACCGACGGGACCAGGGCGGTGCGGGTGTCCGCGGCGGAGGTGCGCATCAGGCTGAGCAGGGCCAGCAGGACCCAGAACCCGTGCGGCAGGTCGAGCGCCCCCACCACCAGCCGGGCGACCGCGAGGGCGACGGCCAGCCGCACCGCGTTCTGGAACAGCACCGACCGGGGGTGCAGGTGCAGCCGCAGCCGGGCCAGCAGCCAGGCGGGAGCGGACAGCACGGCGTAGCCGAACGGGCCGGAGGCGTCGCGGCCGGCGGGCAGGCGGTCGCCGAGCGCGATCCGGCTCGCCCGGTCCGCGACCAGCACGGCCTCGGCGAGCGCGCGCAGCGTGGCGTCCCGCCGCTGCTCGGCGCCGGGCCCGCCGGCGGCGGCGCGCTGCTCCCGGCGGCCGTCGAAATCCCTTACCAGAAGGGCGAGTTCGCTGGTGTCGCCGTCCCGGGCGGCGGTCCGCAGGTTGGCCGCGGTCCGTTCCAGGGCCGCCGCCGCGCCCGCCAGTAGGGGGCCGGCGTCCGGACCGGACCCGGCACCGGTCTCGACCACGTCGGTGATCCGCCCGCCGAGGTAGGCCAGCGCCACCCGGGTGTGGGTGAGGCCGCGGTCGCGCCGTGAGACCGAGGTCGGCCGCGCGTCGGGGGGCGTCTCGCCGAGCAGGGCGGCCCGCTGCGCCTCGTCGACGCGCCGCCGGGCGTCCGCGAGGTCCGACCGCTCGCCGGGGCCGGCACCCGCGGCGGCGCAGTAGGCGGCGAGGGCCGCCGCCACCTCGGCCAGGCGCAGCCGGTAGGGGGCGGGCGGCGGGTCGGCCGGGAGCAGTTGGTCCACCAGCACGGTCAGCAGGATGCCGACGGTGATCCCGACCAGCCGGGAGCCGAGTTGGCCGGGTTCGTACGGCGGGAAGCACGGGAGCACGTAGGAGAGCTGGACCGCCGCGGCGAGCACGGCGGGGCGCGGGCCGACGACCTCCAGGAGCGACGCGAGGAAGCCGACGACCAGCAGGCCGAGTGCCGCGGCCCAGTGGGTGACGGCGAGCAGCGTCCCGGCCGTCACCATCAGCCAGGCGACCGGCAGCACCGCCAGCAGCACACCGGCCCGGGCCCGCGGCGGTCCGGGCAGCTTGGCGAAGAGCACCAGCGGCAGGGTGCCGAAGATGCTGTACAGCGCCGTCTGGGGCCGGCCGAGGCCGTAGTCCAGGACGTAGAAGCCGGTGCAGCCCGCCAGGACGAGCCACAGCGCACGGCGGAACGTGCCGCGCGCGGCGTCGCCCCGCAGCGGTCGCGGCAGCCGCGCCGACCAGGGCGGTCCGGGGGTGCCCGGGTCGGTCCGGGTGGCGCGCTCGCCGGTCCCGGTCACGCGACGGCCCTGGTCACGACGGCCTCCCGGGCTCGCTGGCGGGTGCGGTCCCGGGCGGGGTCCGCGGGACCTGCGGTCCTGCCCAGGCTCACGCCCCCCGTGGGGCTCGGCAAGCACGGGCGGGCGCCTGGGTGAACCGGTGCCGGACGCCCCGAGGAGTCACCCGGAGGTGAGCGCGCCGCCCGGTGCGCCGGTGCCTGCGGCCCCGGCCGGCATCCTGACCTCGATGGTGGTGGAGCGGTGCGGCTCGCTCGTCACGAGGAAGCGGCCGCCCGCGCTCTCCACCCGGACGTAGTGGCTGGCGAGGCCGATGTGGCCGCCGCGCAGCTTGCTCCACACCACGGCGGGGTCGAAGCCCACCCCGTCGTCCCGGACCGTCAGCACGGTGTCGGGCCCGCTGCGCCGCAGGGTCAGCCAGACGTTGCGGGCCCGGGCGTGCTTGACGGTGTTGGTGAGCAGTTCGCGGGCGGCCGAGTAGAGCAGGCCCTGTTCGTGCACCGGGCCGGTGGGCGGCAGGTCGTAGTGCACCGTGAAGCCGCCGCGCCGGGCGGAGCGCTCCCCCAGCGCCCGCAGCGCGGCCGCCAGCCCCGCCGCCGCCAGCACCTGGGGGTGCAGGTCGAAGGTGACGTCCCGGATCTCCTGGACGGTCCGGCGCAGCTCGTCCTCGACCCGGTCCAGCTCCGGCGAGGGGGCCGCCTGGCGGGCGTCCTCCAGGTCCTGGAGGGCCGCCAGCAGGTTCTGCACGGCGCTGTCGTGCAGCGCGTCCGCCAGCTCGGTCCGTTCGCGGGCCTCGGCGGCGAGCGCGTCGCGCAGCAGGGCCTCGCGGGTGTCCAGGAGCTGGGAGACCGCCCTGGCCTGCCGTCGCAGCAGCCAGGCGATGAGCACGCAGCCCAGCACGTCCCACAGCAGGTAGGCCTCGTCCACCACCACGAGCCAGTTCCGCGTCGCGTCGCCGCGCGCCAGCACCGGGACGGCCAGCAGCGCGTACGCCAGCACGCAGGCGCCGCCGAGCCAGGCGGTGACGGCCGGGAGCTGCCAGAGCACACTGGCCATCGGCAGGACGTAGTAGGCGTAGCGCACCGCCGAGTCCTGCCCGCCGGAGAGGGCCGCGAGCAGGCTGACCGCGGCGATGTCGACGGTGGCGGCCCACACCGCCGTGCGCAGCCCGCCGAGCGGGTCCCGGCGCACCGCGACCAGGCGCAGCACCGCCCAGGCGGCGTAGCCCGCGACCGCGACGAAGTACCAGGGGCTGATCCGGTGCCCCGCCCAGTCCCAGCCGGCCAGCAGCAACGGCACCAGGAACGGCAGCCGCAGCCAGGCGACGTAGCGGGCGGTCAGCTCGGACATCCCGCCGAGTTGCTGCTCGCGCCAGCGCGTCGTCATGGTCCACCGTCCGGACGGGTTCGCAGGACCGGCCACGGCGGGCGGCACGGCCCCGCGGCCCGGACTGCCACGCTACGCGGCCCGCCGGGGCGCCGCGCCCCGGCCGTCCCGGCACCGGGGCCCGCCGCCGGCCGGTCCGGCGCACGGTCCGGTCCGCTCCACCGCAGCGACCGACGCACCAGCGGGTCGGTCGGTGCCACGACCCGGGCACGGGCACCGGGACGCACCGGACCGGTGGAGGTGGACGGCGGTGACGGCCAGCACGCCGCCGAGGACGTTGAGCAGGACCCGCACCGCTCCGGCGGACCAGCTCATGGGCTTCGCCATGTCCTCGAGCAGGATCAGCAGCGGCGGCGCGCACATCGCCCAGTAGAGGTAGTTGGCGGGCCGCACGGTGAACGCGGCCAGGGCGCAGCAGCCGGTGACGACGGCGAGGACCGGCGGTGACGGGGCGAGGAGGAGGACGGCGGTGACGGCCACGGCGCCGACGGAGTTCCCCACCACCCGTTTGCCCGCCTTCACGCCGGTGGCGGTGCAGCTGACCTGCGAGCTGATCAGCACCGAGGTGACCAGCCAGTGGCCCTCGCCGCGGATCGCGCCCAGACCGGTGAGGACGGCCGTCGTGGCGGCGACGAGCAGGCCGAGCCGGACGGCCCGGCCGCGTCGGGCCGCCCGCTGCTCCGCCCGGGGGACGCCGCTGCCCGGTCCGGCGGGCCGGCGTGCTGTTCGGCGGGAGCGCGAGCGGAGCGCCCTCCCGCCGAACAGGACGGCGGCCAGCAGCGCCAGCCAGGCGCCGCCGAGCAGTTGCAGCGCCCCGGCGAAGCCGACCACCCGGCCCGATCCGTCGACGCCGATGATCAGCAGGGCGAGCGCGGCGTTCGCACCGAGCGCGGGCCACAGCGCCCCGGCCACGGCGGCGGCGGTGATGAGCACGGCGCCGGCCCACGGCAGCCCGACGGCGTACACCGACCAGACCCCGGCCAGGGTGACGGCGGCGGTGCGCAGCCCGATCGCCCCGGCCCGTGCCCGCAGGCCCCCGGTGAGCGAGGGGATGGCGACGAACAGTGCGGCCGTGGCGACGTCGGCGCCCTCCGCCGGGTGCCCGCCGAGGACGCCGAGCAGCAGCGGGACGGCGATGCCGAGCCCGGCGACCAGCCCGTAGGTGAGGTCCGCGGGGTTCTCGGGTCGCCAGCGGAGGCCGGCCAGGGCCGCTGCCCGCAGTCCGGCCGCGGTCGCGGCGGCGGCGGCGCGGATCCGCGGGCCGCCACCGCACCGGGCGGTCCCGAGGACCGCCGTGGCCTCGCCGCCCGGCCGACGGCTCACCGGCCCGCCCGCCCTGCCGCCCGCCGGGCGGAGCGGGCAGAGCGGGCGGACCGGCGCGACCGTCCGGCGGCGGGGTTCGCGTCTGCGGCGGGCTCCTCCCCGGGCCGGACCAGGAACACCGGGCAGCGGGCGGTCCTGACGCACTGCCAGGCCGTCGACGGCCCGGAGACGATCCGGCGCAGGCGGCCGCGGGCGGGCGCCCCGAGGACGATGAGGTCACCGGCCGAGGTGGCCGTGGCCGCGAGCTTCGCGCCCACCGCCCCGTGCACGATCCGCCGGACGATCTGCGGCCGGTTCTCGCCGAAGTCGGCCAGCGCCCGCGCGCAGGCGTCGTCCAGCAGGGCCTCGGCGCGCCGGTCCCAGATCCGGGGCAGCGCCGTCGCCGAGGCGTCGTCCAGGGAGGCGCCCGCGCCGTCGGGCAGGGTCACCCCGGTCACCAGCCACAGCGGCAGGCCCCGGCAGGTCGCGACCCACGCCGCTCGGCGCAGCGCGGCCAGGCTGGCGGGTGAACCGTCGACGCCGACGATGACGCGGTCGGTGGAGGTGGTCATGGGGTGGCTCCCTTCGGTGCTTCCCGCGCCTGCGCCACCGGTGAGGCGGCATGCGGGAGTCCTCGGCGGCACCCGCGGTGCCGTCGGGGTGGCGGGGATCGGCTGTCCGGGACCACCAGCGGCCCCGGCTGCCGTCCACCGTACGAAGGGCGTCGGGCCGGCCGGGTCGGCCGATCGGCGGAGCACGCGGTGGACGACGGCCGGCCGTCGTCGTCGGACGGGCGCCCCGGCGGGCGAACCGTGCGGCAGCGCGGGCACGAGCGACTGCGGCTGCCAGGCGGGCAGTTC